>CAYMNU010000043.1:0-13379 GCA_964391885.1 uncultured archaeon
AGTGAAGACCAATATTACTACATATATTGCCAAGATATGAGCCGATTGTATAAACCCCAATCCGTCAGCACACGATGTTCCCACCAGCTCAGTCTCGCCCAAACCTTTTTATACCCATAGCTTCAAAGTAGAGCCTCGAATAAATGCTTTGCAGAAAGCACACTTATTTTGAGTCGTCGCATTGTCAAAGCGCATGCTGCGCTCTCGGGCTATGCGATGAACACTATGAGGAGGCTCAAACTCGAGTTGCTGAAAGGCTGCTCTTGTCAATCTGATGTGGTAGAGAGACAGTAGAAACCAATTAATGTGTGCAACAAACTATGTATGTTAATACATAACCCGCAACAGGAATAAATCAACTCAAGTTGATCCTGCTTGAGGTTGCCGCTATTGGAGTCCGATTAAGCCATGCAAGTCTTAAGGAGTAATCCTTGGCGAACTGCTCAGTAACACGTGGACAAGCTGCCCTATCGCGGGGGATAATCTCGGGAAACTGAGAATAATACCCCATAGGTCCCAGAA
Source organism: uncultured archaeon (assembly GCA_964391885.1). Lineage (GTDB taxonomy): Archaea > Altiarchaeota > Altiarchaeia > JAFGQM01 > JAFGQM01 > CAYMNU01. The sequence continues at coordinate 523 of CAYMNU010000043.1, forward strand.
ACTGGAATGTTCTGGGTCCCAAAGCTTCGGCGTGATAGGATGCGTCTGCGGCCGATTAGTTAGTAGGCGGTGTAATGGACCACCTAGACTATAATCGGTAGGGGTCATGGGAGTGATAGCCCCGAGACGAAATCTGAGACACTATTTCGAGCCTTACGGGGTGCAGCAGGCGCGAAACCTTTACAATGCACGAAAGTGTGATAAGGGGACTCCAAGTGTGCATATACCATATGCACTTTTCTTCAGTTTAAAACGCTGGGGGAATAAGTGGTGGGTAAGACTAGTGCCAGCCGCCGCGGTAAAACTAGCATCACAAGTGGCAATCACCATTACTGGGCTTAAAGCGTCCGTAGCTCGTTTGGAAAGTCTCTGGTGAAATCCTGCGGCTTAACCGTAGGGAGTGCCGGAGAAACTAACAGACTTGAGGATGGGAGAGGTCGGAGGTACTTCTGGGGTAGGGGTGAAATCCTATAATCCTAGAAGGACCAACAGTGGCGAAGGCGTCCGACATGAACATGCCTGACAGTGAGGGACGAGAGCCAGGGTCGCGAAAGGGATTAGATACCCCTGTAGTCCTGGCCGTAAACGATGCTGACTAGGTGGGGCGTGCTCTTCGAGAGCATGCTATGCCGAAGGGAAACCGTTAAGTCAGCCGCCTGGGGAGTACGTCCGCAAGGATGAAACTTAAAGGAATTGGCGGGGGAGCACTACAAGGGGTGGAAGCTGCGGTTTAATTAGATTCAACGCTGGACATCTCACCGGAGGCGACAGCAGGATGAAGGACAGGCTGATGGTCTTTCCGGACACGCTGAGAGGAGGTGCATGGCCGTCGTCAGCTCGTGCTGTAAAGTGTTAGGTTAAGTCCTAAAACGAGCGAGACCCACATTCTTATTTGCTATCTGTTCTTCCGAGAGCAGAGCACAATAAGGAGACTGCCCGCTATAAGTGGGAGGAAGGAGTGGACAACGATAGGTCCGCATGCCCCAAATCTTCCGGGCTACACGCGTCTTACAATGGCCGGTACAATGAGTTGCAACCCCGAAAGGGGGAGCCAATCTCGAAAGCCGGTCTCAGTTCGGATTGAGGGTTGCAACCCACCCTCATGAAGCTGGAATCCCTAGTAATCGCTGCTCATGATACAGCGATGAATACGTCCCTGCTCCTTGCACACACTGTCCGTCACTCCAACCAAGCTGGGTCCAGGTGAGGTCGCGTCCCTTGACGCGCTCAAATCCGGGTTCAGTGAGGGGGGGGAAGTCGTAGCAAGGTAGCCGTAGGGGAATCTGCGGCTGGATCACCTCCTTACACATCTCTTTATGAATTGTGTATAGCTCTCTCTACCACCTCACTCTTAAACGACCTTTTTAGGTCTTCATATGAAGGTCCCATTGGGACCCGACGCAGGGTAAACCAATAGGCTGTAACGCCTGTGAGCTGAAGCGTATTTATATTAAGATACCTGCAAACAATCATCCTTAAAATCAGCGGCAACGCTGTTAAGTATATGAATTTCGCATATTGTTTGTGAAAGGATTGCAACGAGGTTTGTGACTGAGCATCACGCTAAAACCGATGACGTTGTGTTGTAGAAGTCCAATATAAAGTTGGTACTACTCTGTATGGTGGATGCCTTGGCTTCAGAGCTGATGAAGGACGTGGCAAGCTGCGAAATGTCTGGGGTAGGCGCACGCGGCCTATGAACCCAGAATCTCCTAATCGCTCCGAAAGGATCGGGAACGCGGGGAATTGAAGCATCTTAGTACCCGCAGGAAAAGAAACCAAAAGGGATGCCGTTAGTAATGGCGAACGAAACCGGCACAGCGCGAACCGAATTCGCTGCAGCGATGCAGTGAGCATGTGGGTCGACTTTTTACAACTCAAAGGACAAGCCGAACGCTTTGGAAAGAGCGGCCAAAGAGGGTGACAGCCCCGTAGAGGTAATCCCTAGAGTTGATTGAAAGTATCGAGAGTAGGGCGAGTTGGATATCTCGTCTGAATACGGGTGGCATTTGCACCCAACGCTAAACACTACTGAAGACCGATAGCGAACTAATAGCGCGAGTAAAAGGTGAAAAGGAACCGTAACAGGTTATGAAAAGAGCCTGAAACCATACAGACATAGGATGGTATTGCACGCCTGGGTCTGCCCGAAGGCAACGAGGGCAGAATGCGACGTGTTTTACCGTTCGTCTCGAAACATGAGGCAGGGAGTGTATCTATCTGGCGAGCTGAAAGGCATAGGGAAACCGAAAGTCCGCAGTATACGAGGGACATGGTTGGTAGCCATTAGTCAGGTGGAAACGACCCGAAACACTGTGATCTAATCCTGGGCAGGGTGAAGTCGCACATCTGTGCGATGGAGGCCCGATAGGGTTATTGAGCTCAGTTCATTTCCGTGACCTGGGATTAGGGGTGAAATGCTAATCGAACAGTGTAATAGCGGGTTCCTCTTGAAAGGAGCCTGAGCTCCGCTTCACGCGAGGTAGTTAGGGATGTAGAGCACCGATTGGAAAGCAAGGGAGGGGAACCTTCCACTTTCTTGTCAAACTCCGAATTCTTTAACGCCGTAGACCGTGGGAGTGGGGGTGCCGGGGTAAGCCTGGTATCCGAAAGGGAAAGAACCCTGACGAGAGTTAAGGCCCCAAAGCGCAAGCTAAGTGTAAAGGGAGGGGTGTTTGGTCTAAAACAGCGGGTAGGTTGGCTTAGAAGCAGCCACCCTCAAGGGAGTTCGTAACAGATCACCCGCCGAGACTGCATGCCCCGAAAATAAGCGGGACTAAGCTTGCCGCCGAGACTCTCGAGCCGCCACAAGCGGCTTTGTAAGGAGGTGTCTTGCGGGACTAGAAGCGTTTCCATGAGGAGGCGTGGATCCCGTTGGAATAAGAATCCTGCCGGTAGTAACAGCAAATTGGGGTGAGAATCCCCAACGTCTTAAGGGCTAGGGTTCCTCATCAATGATCATCAGATGAGGGTTAGTCGATCCTAAGATTACGCGTAATTCGTAGTAATCGAAAGGGAAACGGGTTAATATTCCCGTACTAGTTGATGGAGCGGTGACGCTAAGTAGCTTCAAACGCTTCTGGATAGGCATAAACTAAGCGGAGTAAAACTGTGGAGTGCCGTAATGGTGAGAAACAGTTCAAATCGTGAAGGCCTTCGGGTTGTCCGAGTCCAGGAGCCCCTGAAAATGTAGCTGCTAAATCCTTTACTAATCGTACCGAGAACTGACACTGGTGCCCCTGGCTGAAAAGGCTAAGACGTGATAGGACAATCCATTCAAGGGAACTCGGCAAATTGGCCCCGAAACTTAGGGAAAAGGGGTGTCAGCCATACATTCGTGTTTGGCTGATTGCAATAACAAGGTGGTTCCGACTGTTTACTAAAAACGTAGCTGATCGCTGAGCGGAAACGCCCTGTACGATCGGTGACTTCTGCCCAGTGCAGGTATCTCAAATCCCTTTCCAAGGGGACGAAGGACCTGTAAACGGCGGGGGGAACTATGACCCTCTTAAGGGAACGTAATACCTTGTCGCTTAATTGGCGACTTGCATGAACGAAGCAACGAGATCCACACTGTCCCTGGATGGAACCTAGTGAACCAACAATCCGTGTGAGCACGCACGGGACTTCTAATGGGGCGCGAAGACCCCGTGGAGCTTTACCGCATCCTGTTGTTGATGTACGATTTTAATTGCAGAGCGTAGGTAGGAGCCTTCGAAGCCCGGATTCCGGTCCGGGTGGAGGCAAACATGTAACACTACCCTTTTGAACTTGTGCATCTAACCTTAGGGGACACCTGCAGGTGGGCGGTTTGGCTGGGGCGGTACGCTGTTGAAAAGATATCGACAGCGTCCAATGGTAGACTCAGGCGGTTTAGAAATCCGCCGTAGAGGATAAAGCTATAAGTCTGCTTGATTGTGTGTTTATCAATACGACACGCAAATGGGAAACCATGGCTTAACGAACCCCTATACCTCATAAATGGAGGTTAGGGCTGTCAGAAAAGCTACCCCGGGGATAATGGAATCGTCTCAGCTAAGAGTTCATATCGACGCTGAGGCTTGTTACTTCGCTGTCGGCTCGTGTCATCCTGGCCCTGCAGCAGGGGCCAAGGGTAAGGTTGTTCGCCTATTAAAGACACACGTGAGCTGGGTTTAGAACGTCGCGAGACAGTTTGGAGGCACCTGTTAGAAGTGTTGGCTATCTGAAGGGAAGGACCTTCTAGTACGAGAGGAACGAAGGACCGAGGCCTCTGGTCAGCAGCTGTTGTATAGCATGCTGCTCAGCTACGCCTTAAGGAATAAGGGCTGAAAGCATCTAAGCTCGAAGTCTGCCCTAAAAAGAGATAGTCTATGCTCCTTTAGAAGAAAGGGTTGATAGGACGGGAGTGCGCGCAGGGAGGCAACGACCTGTTTAGCTCGCCGTTACTAATTGCTATAGCCAACTTAAGGATTTCTACAACACAACGTTTCATCGCTTTTTTTCTTATTTTTAACTATATTAGTTCTAACTAAGCCGGCAGCGGCCGGGCGACTTTCGGACAAATTTTCCGTGAACGCTTTTCGCGAAGCGGAAAAGGGTTCTGAGGAAGCTGGTGCACAATAAAAGCGCAAGTTTGTAAAAACTACGCCGAGAGGCGTGCTCTATCACAGAAACGATACGGGCTTCGGCTAACTATGAACGCAAGCGAGGTTCCCGAAGAAACCGATGGAACGGATCAATCTGCGCTGTGTAAGGCCTTTGTGCCGCTAAGTTGAATGTCGTTATGGGACTCCTGAGACGGGTTCAATGCCCCGAGGTCCCGAACAGAACACCAGCTACGAGCCGCTGCCGCTTTAATTCTTAATTCCCCTAATTTTCTAATGGACCGTTCCGGGCTTATCGCAGAAACCATAGATTCCCTGCACGCAGAGGGATTCGAGGCCTACTTCAGCGAGGGGCTCAGGCAATACTTCGACATAATCGCAGTCGGCGATTTCAAACTATTCCTAAAGGTTCTTGTAAACATAGACAACTTCGGCGAGTCCGAGGCATTGGAACTAAAGCGATTCTCGCAGGCCTTCGGCGCCCAGTCGTTTGTAATAGGCGAACGGGCTGGAATGGATAAACTGAAGGATGATGTAGTCTTCCATAGGCATGGCCACCCATGTGTCAATATTACAACCTTTACTAAAATACTCTCCGGAGAGGCGGTGTCCCGCTTCACTCGCAGGGGACAATTGCTTGTGGGTATAGATGGTGACATCCTGCGCGGTATGAGAGAAAAGCGCGGTGTTTCCCAAGAAGAGCTTGCAAGGGTTCTCGATTGCAGTGGTCAGGCAGTCTACCGCATGGAAAAGCACAACCGCGTACAGGAGGCCCTTCTTGACCGCCTGCTGGATTATTTCGGCAAGGATATTGAGATTGGTGCGGTAGAAATCAAGGAGCCTGCCGGAAATGCAAGGATAGAGATATCAGACCCTATAAAGAAGAAAATAGTAAAGGAATATTTCCGCTTGAAATTGGGCAATACAGCGTTTGAGACTCCGATAGATTTCGCCCTCAAGGAAAAGCCCTTGTTGACTCCGGTCAGCAGAAGTGAAGCCGAGCTGCGCTCGAAGCACAGGATTGCAAAAGGGCTGGAAGAAGCCCTTGACTGCAGAATACTACATATAACTAAAGAGCGCAGGCCGAGGAGGCTTTCGTGCATATCATTCGAAGAGCTGCATGGAATAACATCAAAAGACGAGGTTTTTGAAAGAGGGGATTAAAATGAAAAAAAGCAATGCACAGTTCTCAAGCCTGTTTGCGGAGAGCGTCACAGTCATAACCGCAAAGCTAGGTGACAGAGAGAATGCTATGCCCGCGACGTGGTGCATCCCGGTTTCCTTTAACCCGCCCATGCTAGCAGTCAGCATCTCCCCGGAACGCTTCACCCACGACATGGTCAAGGAGTCTAAAAAGTTTGGCGTCTGTTTGCTGTCAGAGCAGCAGGCTGAACTCTCGCGAAAGCTTGGCTCAGCCTCGGGACGGGATACCAATAAGCTCAAGGGGCTTGATATATTCTACGGCGATATGGGTGTGCCATTAATCGAAGGCTGCGTCGCCTGCATGGAATGCAGCGTAAGCGACGAAGCCAGGGAAGGTGACCATACCGTGTTTACGGGAGAAGTGAAGTCTCTTTATACTTCAGATAAAAAGCCCCTCTTGCTCTTCAAGGGTGGATACATGAAGAGCGTGCAGTCCCTGGGTGGCTACTGATATCAAAAGAAAATCTTTTTATACTCCCTCTTTCTAAGTAAACCCGACAGGCAAACTCATGCCATGTCGCAAATTCAATTCTATCAGACTCGAAATAAAAGGCGAGTACAATGCAAGAAGACAAAATGGCACAACAACCGATGCAGGTGGTATTGCTGCCCGAGGGTTATACAAGAACCCAGGGCCGCGATGCACAGAGGATGAACATAATGGCCGCCAAGATGGTGGCCGAGGCAGTGAGAACGACGCTGGGGCCGAAAGGCATGGACAAGATGCTTGTTGACGACCTTGGCGACATAACCATAACCAACGACGGCGCTACCATCGTGGACGAGATGAAGATTGAGCATCCCGCCGCAAAGATGATAGTCGAAATCGCCAAGACCCAAGACGAAGAAGTGGGTGACGGTACGACAACCGCCGTAATAGTGGCAGGGGAGCTTCTAAAGAACGCAGAGAAGCTGCTCGACCAGGGCATCCATCCTTCAGTGATAGTAAAAGGTTACAGGATGTCTGCCGAGAAGTCAGCCGAGATATTGGACAAGATTGCCCATAAGGTGACCATGTCCGACAAGAAGCTCTTGGAGGAAATTGCAGAGACTGCGATGACCGGCAAGGCTGCAGAAACACATAAAGCGCATCTGGCAAACCTTGCAGTCATGGCGGTAACGCAAGTTGCAACAATCGACGGCGACAAGGTTGAAATAGACGAAGACAATATAAAACTAGAGAAAAAGCAGGGCGCCAGCATCGCGGACACAGAACTTATACAAGGCGTGATAATAGACAAGGAAATAGTCCACGATGGCATGCCGAAGAAGCTAGTCAATGCGAAGATCGCGCTTGTCGACTCGGCTCTTGAAGTCAAGGAGACTGAGACTGATGCGGAGATAAGGATAACATCCCCCGACCAGCTGCAGGCCTTCCTCGACCAGGAGGAGAAGATGCTGAAAACCATGGTTGACAAGGTGGTAGAAAGCGGCGCAAACGTCCTGATATGCCAGAAAGGCATTGACGATGTTGCCCAGCATTACCTTGCAAAGAAGGGTATAATGGCTGCGCGCAGGGCAAAGAAGTCGGACATGGAAGCGCTCGCAAAAGCAACTGGTGCTCGCGTTGTCACCAATGTGGACGACCTCTCACCGAAAGAGCTTGGCGAAGCAGGCCTTGTCGAGGAGAAGAAGATCTCAGGCGACAAGATGATATTCGTCCAGCAGTGCAAGCACCCCAAGGCCGTAAGCGTCCTCATAAGGGGCGGCACAGGGCATGTGACCGATGAAGCCGAAAGGGCATTCAAGGATGCGATAGGCGGCGTTGCCTCGTCAATCGAGGTGGGCAAAATCGTCACAGGCGGCGGCGCTCCCGAGATTGAGATATCCAAGGGCCTAAGGGAATATGCAGACACCATAGGCGGCAGGGAACAGCTGGCCATAACAGCATTTGCCGACTCGATTGAAATTGTCCCCAGAACGCTAGCAGAGAGTGCGGGCATGGATGCGATTGACGTCCTTGTAGACCTCAGGGCAAAGCACGACGCAGAAGACGGGGCCCAGATAGGTTTCAACGTCATTGAGGGCAAGAGCGAGAACCTTTGGAAGAAGGGCGTCGTCGAGCCGCAGAAGATAAAGACCCAGGCCATCAAGTCGGCCGCGGAAGCCGTGGAGCTCATCCTGAGGATAGACGATGTAATAGCGTCTTCATCCGGAAGCAAGGGCGGCCCCGCAATGCCACCTGGCATGGGCGGCATGGGCGGCATGGGCGGCATGGATATGTAAGTGCATAACAGCAAAAGCCCGGGCTGACGCTCGGGCATTTATTTTTTTCTTATACTTTTTCTAACGGATACAGAACAAGAATCTAGCCTAGAATCCTCAGGACCAGAACAAGTATTATAAAGACAACAGTTATACCTATGAATACCTGCGGGTCTATTTTAATGCCCTGCTCTTCCTTGAAGTATCTAAGGATCCCGGCACCCGTCAGGGGATTGTCCGCAGTCTGTGTTTTCAGAGAAGGCATTTTAAACCGGTTAATTAGAGAAATCGCGTATAAAAAGAGATTTCAAGTTAAATCGTAAGGAAATTTTGGATAATCCTTCTGCCTTCCCCTGTCAGCATGCTCTCCGGATGGAATTGCAAGCCGTACACCTGGAATTCCCTGTGCTTCACAGCCATTATCTCTTTATCGTCGTTGCTCATCGCGCACATCTCGAGGCAGTCAGGGAGGCACCTGTCGTCGATGACTAGGGAGTGGTATCTCACAGCTTCAAAGGGGTTCTTCACGCCTTTGAATATTCCTTCGCCGGAGTGGCTGACCATGGACGTCTTGCCATGCTTTATGCATTTCGCCTGCCTGATCCTTCCGCCATACGCATGGCCTATGCACTCATGGCCCAGGCATACTCCGAGTATCGGGATGCGCGAGCCGTATTTCTTAATCACCGCGTTCGAGATGCCCGCATCTTCGGGCCGTTTCGGCCCGGGCGAGATTATTATCTTATCTATTTTCTCTCTCTTTATTATCTTATCTATTTCATCCAAGGAAACGCTATTCTCGACGACTATGGGCTCTGCCCCCTCTTCCCCTATGTACTGCACAAGGTTGTAGACAAAGGAGTCTATGTTGTCTATGAAAAGCACTTTTCGCTTCCCGGCCTTTGCCGCCAAAACGCTCATTTTCCTGCTTCCTCCAATGCCTTTAATATGCCCCTAGCCTTGTTCACGGTTTCAGTGAACTCCCGTTCGGGTTTGGAATCTGCGACTATGCCTGCCCCTGCCTGCACGTAGGCTTTGTCTCCTTCAAACACTGCAGTCCTTATGGCTATTGCAGTGTCCATGTTGCCGTTGAAGCCCAGGTAGCCCACGCATCCCGCATAGATGCCCCTTCTGGAAGGCTCCAGCTCGCTTATTATCTCCATGGCCCTCACCTTTGGGGCGCCGCTAACCGTCCCAGCAGGGAAGATGCTCTTCAGGGCGTCGAAGCAATCCAGGCCATCTTTCAGCTCGCCCTCCACCTCTGAGACTAAATGTTGCACATGGCTGTATTTCTCGACTGACATGAACTTATTGACCTTCACGCTTCCGAACTTGGCTATCCTGCCTATGTCATTTCGCCCCAAATCAACGAGCATCAGATGCTCCGCCCTTTCTTTCTTGTCCTTAAGGAGCTCTTGTTCCAGCTTCATGTCCTCAGCATCGTCCGCACCCCTCGGCCGCGTTCCGGCGATGGGGTATGTAAGCACCTTTCCCCCCTCCACGCGCGTAAGCATCTCCGGGCTGGAGCCGGCTATCCTGCGTTCCCCCAGATCAAGATAATACATGTAGGGCGAGGGGTTGATGCGCTTCAGATTCCTGAAGACTGTAAAGCTGTCCCCGCCGAAGCTGCAGCCGAAGCGCTGCGATATCACGGCTTGGATGATATCCCCCTCTCTTATATATTTCACAGCCTTGCGAACCATCTTATGGAAGCGCTTTTCAGGTATGTTTGAAACTATTGCCAGTCGGGTTTTTTTGGCCTTCCGAAAACTAACTCCTTCTGCCTTCTTCTCTAGTTCCCTGGCGATTGCATCCAACTGCTTCATGACTTCCTCTTCGTCGGTTTTTCCAAATTCGTTTTGCGTGAGCACGGTCTTCTTCGCCATGTGGTCGAATATTAAATTGTTCTTGCAAAGGATAAACTCGCAGTCCGGCTCATTCAGCTCGTCCCGGCTGTTTTCCAGTCTGACATAATGCCCCACAAGATCATAGGAGAAGTAGCCAACGAAGCCGCCGAAGAAGCGCGTTTCCTCCTGCGCCGCGCTATCTACGACCCGGAACTGGGACATAATATTCCTCATTATGGACAGCGGGTCCCCGAGGCCGAGCCTGAGCCCGCTTAGCTGGGGGTCTTCAGTCTCAAATTTTACCCTCTTGTTCTTTATGGTGATATGTGCCACGGGATTGAAGCCGATGAACGAGTATCGCGCCACCTTTTCCCCGCCCTCCGCAGATTCCAGCAGGTAAGTGTCCGGCCCCTGCAGGGTCGCATATGCCTTGTCAGGGTCCCTGAGGTCCATTTCAATGGAAACCGGAGTAACGTCTATCATGTTATTCATGTGCTTCTTTACTATAATTTTTCAGAATTTTGAGTCTTTAATATTAAAAGTAAATTATTTTTTACTGCTTTTCCATTAAATTAATGTATTTTTATACCTATAATCTTTAATTTATCAGAAAAATATGGAAAAACACGGCAAAAACCGAGAGATTGCAGGCGCTGGCATAGATAGGATAGACCTGGAGATACTCCGCACTCTTCAGAGCAACGCCCGCACCCCCTTTTTGGAAATGGCCCGCAGGCTGGGCGTCTCCGGTGCGACAGTCCATGAGCGCGTCCGCGCCATGGAGCGCAAAGGCATAATAGAGGGCTTCACTACAAGGCTCAACCAAAAGCTGCTCGGCTATGGCGTCACAGCGATAGTCGGAGTGACGCTGGAACACCCAAGCCTCGACCTGCAGGAACTGAAGGAGGGCCTGTTGTCCATCCCGGAGATAACAGAAGCCCACAACCTCACAGGAGACACGGACCTCCTTCTCACCATCAAGGCGCCCGGCATCGACGAGCTGCGCGATTTGCTTACTAAACGGGTGCAGCACCTGCCCGGCGTGAAGCGCCTTAGCACGAGCATAGTATTGGACTCGCCTGTGAGCAGGGAAATAGGTTTTTAAGGATTGCCAGATTATTAATATATATAATGGTTTTCAAATGCAAGGGCCAGACTGCCTTGGAATACCTGCTTATCGTCGTCGTAGCGATTGTCGTCGTCGTAGCAGTGATGGTCTGGATGAACGCCACCACAGGCACATCGGTCGGGACTGCTTCAGAAGGGGCGAACACCGCCCTCTGCAGGGCGGTTAGCTGTTATACGCCCACGGATTGTTATAACGAAGAGACCTGTAACCTGTTTCATGATGTGGAGTGCGTAGGCGTTGAAAGTGTGGGGGGCCAGCCTATTCCGGGCTACTGCGAGCCCTCAGGAGGGCTGGGCGGGGCAATAGTATGCGATGAGAGCACACTCTCCCTCGTGGACTGCAGCAATTTCGGCTTCTACGGAGGGGGCACGCTTTCTTGCACTGGGACGGGAAGGGCCTTCGATGTGAGCGAATGCCAGTATCCCCAACACATGTTCCGTTGGCTCTATGATGAAGCGCATATTGAAACTTACAACTGGCCCCCCTACTGGGTTTATGAAGCATCCGGGGACGTTCTTTGCACTCCCGGTCCCGGCAATGACCCGCTGAGGACCGCATGCTCTGCCAACCCGGCCTCTTGTATTGGCCGCAGGATTGAAATAACCGGCGGAACGGACGCACCCATGGGTATGTACACGATACAGGACTTTTTAAAATTATATACTAATGGAGTTTTCAATTCCTATGTTTTTTCCTGCCCCGTCCTCGGTCCCGATTTCATAGACGATGGTGAGGCGAACATAGACTGGACGTTTAAATTATACGGCGATTCCCTCAGCAGGACGATCATCCCGGAATGCGGGAACGGCATAGTCGAGCCTGAAGTGGGGGAGGTCTGCGATGGGGCAAATCTAGATGGTAAGGGCTGCGCTAGCATAGGCAGGGGCTACGGCGGGGGGAATCTTGCATGTTCACCAGATTGCCTTGATTGGGATACAAGCGGCTGCTGGTATTTAGAGGGCACTGCAACAGGAGCTAGGAACCCCAGCCGCGGAGAATGCAGCTATTATTCAGGCGATATACTATGTTCGATTACTCCCCTGGGTTGTGCAGTCCCATTCCAAGGCAAAAGGCTTGTTTTCTTGGACGGGCCCGCCGAAGGCCAAATATATGATATAGCAGTTAGGCCACGTGTATGGGGCGTAACCGATGTATGTCGCTGCCAGCGACCTGGTGACACGGATGGAACCGAATTCATATTAGACGGCGAGGATTTATGCTCAGGTGGCTGCGATGGTGTGAAATGCGATACCTACGCCGATTCTACCTTCCGCGTAATCGACTAAAAATGAATAAGACACTAACTATAGCGCTCTTGGCGACTCTTGCAGTTTCTGCCTCAATCATAGCCATCTACTCTTTCGATGCCCCCCTAGACGAAGCCCCTTCACTCAGGATACCTTCGTTCGAGATGCCTTCCTGTATAAGCGAAGGCAGGCTGGTTCCCTCGGTCGCAAATGCTCCACCCTGCTGCCCTGGACTCATCGAATCGCTCTTAGTTTTCCCGGACGAGTACGGGGGCTGCCCCCACCTGCCCTTCCAGCAAGGTGAGTATTTCTGTACCTCATGCGGCGACGGCGTGTGCGGACTGAGGGAAACTGTCTGCAACTGCCCGGAGGATTGCATTTCCCCTACTCGTGAGATTAAAGATATGTTCCTGTTAGACTCAGAATATGATATCCGAGACAATGAATCCCTCTCAGACTTCGAAACCCGCATAAAATCAGCCTTCTCAGCCAACTTCCCATCAAAGCATTCCGCATGGCTCTCGTCTGGGGAAGGCCTCCTCGACTGGCTCTATGGGAACGATCCCGCCCTGATGCGCGACCTCATCGCCTCCCTGGAGAACCCCGACGGCATGCGCCCCTACCTCAGCGTGGGCGGCCC
>CAYMNU010000044.1:0-4893 GCA_964391885.1 uncultured archaeon
CCACTGAATCCACTTGCATCGCATTGAACGCATATAGCGGCTTCCCGCCTGAAACGACTATGTCAGAACATGTGTGTATCAAGCCCGTCTTCATGCCTATCTTAAGCGGGTAGGGTCCCTCCATATTGACCAGCTTGTCGCCTATGATGACGCAGTCGTCGCCCTGGCGTATGCCCTCGACAAGGTTTGCGACCTTCTCGTCCATCTGCCAGAAGACCTTGCGGACAGGATTGGTCTCGCCTAGGTGGTCTATGCACCTTTTGATTTCGTGTTCGGAGTCTATCATCGTCAAGTGTAAGTATTATCTTTTACTACATATTATCTAGAAAGGACTCACAACCCATCCTCTACCCGTTTCACGACTATACCCTTGCCATCAACAAACTCCATAGGATGGATGTCCTCGCTGTGGCTCGAGCCACGCATCTTCCTTATGACCAGGGTCCTTCCGCTCTGGCTTCCCAGAGAGAGGTAATGCAGCGTAAGAACAGAATCGACTATGTAATCCTCCACACCGTGGCGGGAATAAGAACCGCTGCCCTCGGCAATCTCGGATATCAACATTGTTGTCATGCCGTTGGCCTTGAAGAGATAGTTCAGCTTCAGGATCTCGGAGCGTATTTCTTGAGGATTGTCGGCATAGAGTATGTCCAATGCAGGCAGCGAGTCGACAAGTACTCTTGTAGCGCCTATCTGCCTCGCCTCCTTGATGACACGGGAAAGTATGTGCGTCATGTCAAAGTCCTGGGGCGCAAGGGAATATTTCTCCTCGCTCTCGAGGCCTATCTTGATGAGGGACGCATCTATTACGCGCAACTTGTCCTCGGCTTCCAGTGCAGGTATGTCATAACCGAAGTTCTTCATGTCCTGCCTCCATGTGTTGGGCTCTTCTTCAAGAGAGAGAACTATGCCGTTCTCACCGTTTTTTATACCTTCGCAGATGAACTGCAGTCCGAATGTAGTTTTACCGGTCCCGGGAGAACCCGCGACTAATATAGACCTCCCAGGCAGGAAGCCGCCGCCTATCAAATCGTCAAAACCGTGGATGCCGGATGTAGTCCGTCCCATACTTGTAGCCATTTTCATTATTTTTGAGTATTTTAATATTACATCTAATTTAAGGTAAGAGTGGTTAAAAATATAAGGGTATTGTATTTGCCACTTAAAATGATTAAATCCGTGTTGTTCGACGTGGACAACGTATTGTACAACAGCAGCCACCAGGTCGAGATGGCCAGGCGGGCGGCGGTGCAGGCCATGCTCGAGAGTGGTTTGGGAATGAGCCTTGGGGAAGCCTACGGCAAGCTTGAGGAAGTGGTGAAACGCTACGGCTCGAACTTCGACAAGCATTACGATATGCTGGTAGGCAACAGGAAGGACAAGTACAAGATAGTCGCTGCGGGGATGGTCGCATATCATAATACCAAAAGGGGCTATCTGAAGCCTTATGAGGACACCATGCCCACGCTTACAAGGCTGAGGGAATCGGGCTATGGCACAGGCGTTATAACCGACGGGCTGGCAATCAAGCAGTGGGAGAAGCTGGTGAGATTGGGCCTGCAGGATATGTTTGACACTGTTGTAGTATCACAAGAGGCGGGCGTTGAAAAGCCTGACACTGCCATCTTCGAAAAGGCATGCTCTAATCTAGGCACAAAGCCCGAGGACTGTATGTATGTGGGCGACAGGCTGGATACGGATATCATCGGCGCCAACAAGGCGGGAATAACGAGCGTGCGCCTGCTAAGAGGGAAATATAAGGATGACAAGCCCCAGGGCCTTCAGGACAGGCCTGACTTCGAGATAAGGAGGCTTGAGGAAATCCTGGAGATACTCAAGAGCGCCTAGGCATCAGGCGGGCCTGATGATTCCCCCAGTGCAGCCATCAAGGAATACGTTTCACCGGGAGAGATGATGACAGTTTCTAGAAAGCTGGGATAGCCCTCGAATGAGACCGAAACATTATATGGCCCTTCCTGCAGATAAAAATCCCAGAAGCCGTCAATCTCTTGGGTTATTATCAAATTTCCTTCAGAGTCAAAAATACCCACGCGAGCGGATATTGGAATCCCGGTCTGGGCATCGATTACAGTCACTGAGAGAAGGGCTTCGCCAGTGGTTTCCGGGATGGGAGGCGGGCCGCCATCTGGAAGCACATCGCAATAATCGTCAGGCAGGACTATGCGTATAACATCCCCGTAAGCGTCCAGTGACCATCCTGTTAATGGCGTTTTTGCGTTCTGTGGCGAGGACACTTCGGCATAAACATCTCTGGAATCGACATTGTAGAACGTAAATTCCCTGTTGTTTGAAACCTGTGTATTCAAGAGATTTCTCTCGCCGTCAAGCAGGCGGACTTCAATATCAGTGCACATAAGACCGCCGGCAATATATACCCTGACATCCCTGAGCGAACTGCCGCAGTCCTGCGGGCAGGAACCATAAGATTCATAATAACTGCAGTACCCGTCCCCGCACCAGCCGCAGTCCTCGGGGCAAGTGATATAGTCCTCATCATAATCGCATATGCCGTCGCCGCACCAGCCGCTATATCCATAAGTATAGTAGTCATAAGACGGCTTTATTGCAAATCCTATAAGAAATAATATTGCCACTGCGAAGATCAGGACAATCTCGGGCAGGTTCTTCTCGGCGTGGCCGTAGATGCCTTTGAGGGGGTGCCTCGGGTGCTCCATCCTGGTCATGTGGCGGTACTCGAGAAGCCAAAGTGCGAGAGGGGCGAGAAGGAGGCCCAGCATCAATAGGTAGCCGCTCCATGCGAAGACGCTTCCGCACTCTAAGTCAGTATAATTAAAAGAGCCGTCGTGGGGGTAATATTCGCAATACACGTAATTAAATTGTGGCGAAAGCACCCATGATATCGCTATGATTGCGGTTATAACAATAAGCTCTTTCATGAATCTGGCGCGCTTTTGGGGGCTCTTGGTTATCTCAAGGAGTGCTATGGGAAGCAGGACCCATAAGACTGGGAAGGTTATGAAGAAGATATTGGACATCGCATAGGGAAGAAAAGGCGAGCTGGTGTCGAAGAGCATCAGGGGGAGCGCCAATAGTACGAACTCTAAGGTCCCTGTCCATCTTAGCAGCTTCTCGTCGCGCTTGTTCAGCGCATATACGAGAGCCACGGAGAGGGCCGAGAAAAGTACGCCTGTGACTATCACTTCGTTCTGATAGCCCGAGTGGTAGCCGGGATAAATGACAAAGGACGAGATGGCGCTGACCGCAGAGAACAATATCACGGCCATCCACCACTTTGAGTAGGGGGGGAATATTATGTCCCCTTCGTGCACGATTGGTTTCGAGGGCATTTTGTCCTTTGTTTCTGATTATTTAAGCAAAGACCGTATAAAAACCCATGGAAGGCTTGGAAGAATACAGGAAAGCAGGTAAGATAGCTTCAGAAGTCAGAGAGTGGAGCAGGAAGCTTATAAAGCCAGGGGCGCTGGCGCTTGAAGTAGCCGAGGCTATTGAAAGCAGGATAAAGGAGAAGGCGGGCATCGCCTTTCCCTGCAATGTCTCGCTTAACGACGTAGCCGCGCATTACACTCCATTTGCCAACGACCCGCTGGCATTCTCGGAGAAGGATCTTGTGACCATAGACCTGGGTGCGCACATCGACGGCTATATCGCAGATACTGCTTACACTATAGACCTTTCTGGGGAAAACGGGAAGCTTGTCGAGGCCAGCGAGGCGGCGCTGGAGGCTGCGATATCGCTGGCAAGGCCGGGCGCAAGCATTTCCGAGATAGGCGAAGCCGTGGAAAACGAGATACGCTCGCGCGGCTTCAGGCCAATCGAGAACCTCACAGGCCACCAATTAGAGCAATACGAGCTGCATGCAGGGATTCCCATACCCAATATCAAGGTACCCTATGATAAAACGCTCGAAGAGGGCATGGCCTTCGCCATCGAGCCCTTCGCGACTGCGGGACGAGGCCGTGTAGTCGAGGGAGGCAGGACAGAGATTTATTCCTTCCTGCAGATGAGGCCCACGCGCCTTCAGGAGGGCAAGAAAGTGCTTAACCTCGCTGCAGAGAGGCAGGGGCTTCCCTTCCCTGAGAGATGGTTTTCAGACTTGAACCAGTTCAAGCTGAAGATGGCACTGCGGGATTTGACTAAGCGGGACGCCCTCCACGGCTATCCTGTCCTGCACGATGCGGAGAAAGGCCTTGTCAGCCAGGCGGAGCATACTATTATTGTCACGGAAGAGGGCTGCGAGGTGACGACGAGATAGGAGCCCGTCTTCTTTAAATATTTTTAAGCCTTTTAAAGCAAAATAAAAAATGCCAAAACCACATAGTAGGCCAATGAGGCTAGTAGTCAAGGCGCCCGAACGTAGAAAGCCTGTAAAGCGGATAAGCTTAGAGGATGTCTTGGAAGGGGCCATAGAACGGGGAGACCTGAATACAGTCAAAAATGCAATAAACAGGGGGGCTAAGGTGACTATGATGAAAGGCGGCCTCTCAGCATATGAGAGGGCAATCCAAAGGCATGGATTCTCGAGCAAAATAGTCGATGAGATAGGGAAGGCCAGGGATAAAGAAAACCAGGGGCAGGGGCGCAGATAAGAGCCCAGAGAGTATGTAATTATTAGAAGGATTTATTAAATATGAGCTTTAGCTAGGCCATAGCAGAAGAGACTGATGCGCACAGGGCGCAAGATGCTAAGATACCCGTTCTTTTTCGTTAACGTTTTTCTTCACGAACTTCACCTTTGGTGAAGTTGTGCACAGGTTCATCGAAGATGAACCTCGTGTTGAAGAAAAAGGTTAAGTGTCAACAGCGTCCCGGGTTTCCCATGCATTGCAAAGTACAGACCGGATCGCTGGAGCGCTTAACTTCTGGGTTCGAGATGAGACCAGGTGGAACCAC
>CAYMNU010000045.1:0-3818 GCA_964391885.1 uncultured archaeon
ATTCGCCCGCCATTCCGCAAGCTCCTGTAGTGTAGCACGGCCAATCATTCCAGCCTTTCGAGCTGGGGACCCGGGTTCGAATCCCGGCGGGAGCACTCAGGTTTCTATGCTTTAGTTCGTGCTCACCGCCGTATGTCAAGGTCATATTCCCGGAGGTAGTGCCTATTTACCATGCCCTTAATTCTCGGTATACCGAAAACTTTATATACTCCTACGTTGTAATATCCCCAATAAAATGGTAATCACGCCTGCAATGGAGGAATACCTGAAGAGGACTCAAAGATGACTGAAACAAGCCTCGATCAGGTCGGACCCGGAAGCATAGTCAAGCTGGCGCATGTCGGCAGTGGCCCTGCCCGCCGGAGGCTTCTTGACATGGGTCTGATACCTGGGATTGAAATTGAGGTAATCAGGCAGGCACCCCTCAAAGACCCTATAGAAATAAAAGTAAGAGGATATAATCTCTCTCTGCGGAGGAATGAAGCCAAGGGAATAATAGTTGAAAAATGACTCCCGACATGCCCTTGATGATGGCGACCCCAGGGGAGGACTACGTTGTAGTAAGGATGCATACCGGCAGGGGATCCGAAAGCATGATAAGGCGGCTCATAGAGCTGGGTTTTAAGGAGGGCGCGCATGTCAGGGTTTTAAACAGCCATGGACGGTCTATAGTAGTCGACCTAGACGGGGCAAGATATGTGCTATGCCGCGGAATGGCGAAAAAGGTTTTCATAAAGGAATGCTAAGATGGATAAGATAACTGTTGCATTGGCGGGCAATCCGAATGTCGGAAAGACCTCACTCTTCAACGCGCTTACGGGTGCGAAACAAAAGGTGGGCAACTGGCCCGGCGTCACAGTAGAGAAAAAAACAGGAAAGAGAGTATTCAAAGGTGTGGAGATAAGCTTTGTCGACCTTCCCGGCACATACAGCCTGACTGCATACTCCCTCGACGAGATAATAGCAAGAGACTTCATAATCGATGAAAAGCCCGACGTAGTCGTACACATAGCCGATTCCACGAACCTGGAAAGAAACCTTTATCTCACGACACAATTGCTGGAATTAGGCTCCCGCGTCGTGCTCGCCCTGAACATGTCCGACATGGCGCATGCCCGCGGCGATACGATAGACGCAAAGAAGATGGGGGAATTTTTGGAAGTCCCGGTCGTCAAAACAGTGGCGAGCGAAGCCAAGGGGCTAGACAATCTCCTCGACGAGATAATCAGGGAGGCGGGCAAGGGCCCTCACCACGAGCACGAGCTTGGCTATGGCAAATGTGAAAACGAGATACGAAAGATAGAGAATCTGCTTTCCGAAGACAAGGAACTCTCTGGCAAATACCCATTAAGGTGGCTAAGCGTCAAGCTGATAGAAGGCGACGAAAATGCGCTTAACAAGATAACGGGAAGCAGCCAGGAAGATAATATCAGGAAGCTTTTGGACAACATCGACCAAGAGGAGTATGAAGCTGAAATCGCCGACAAGAGGTACGAGTTCATAAGCACCATGCTTCCGCAGGTATGCACCCGCTGCGTGGCGAAGTTTACCCCCTCGGATATGATAGACCGGGTCTTGACTAACAAGTACCTTGGCATTCCGATATTCCTCGCCGTGATGTGGGCTGCATTTGAACTGACATTTACTTTCTCAGAACCCTTCATGGATTTAATCGATGTCTTTTTCGCAGGCCTGGCATCCGCAGTATCAAACGCCTTCCCGGGTGTCGTGGGCTCTCTAATCGGGAATGGAATAATAGGGGGCATGGGGTTTGTACTAGTGTTCGTCCCACCCATATTCATACTATTCTGGTTGTTGGCCTTGCTCGAAGACAGCGGCTACCTGTCGCGTGCAGCATTTATAATGGACCGGCTCCTCTACAAGCTGGGGCTCCATGGAAAATCCTTTGTTCCCCTGCTCATGGGACTAGGTTGCAGCGTCCCGGCAGTCATGGCCACAAGGACCATCGAAGATAGAAAAGATAGGCTGATAAGCATACTGGTCACCCCATTCGTTTCATGCGGGGCAAGGCTGCCAGTATACGTGCTCTTTGCAGGGGCTTTTTTCGGCAAGGATGCAGGCACGGTAATATTTGCAATGTATGCATTGGGTATAATAGTAGCTATACTGTCTGCGCTCTTGTTCAGGAAGCTCATATTCAAGGGCGACCCAGCCCCCTTCATCATGGAGCTCCCGCCATACCGGAAACCGACTTTGAAGGGCTCCCTGCTCCATATGTGGGAAAGGGGCTTCATGTACCTGAAGAAGGCAGGGACGATAATAGTACTCGGCGCGCTAATCATATGGTTCCTTGCCAGCTTCCCGGAGGGCGTCGAATATGGCAGCGAGGCAAGTTTCGCCGGCATGCTGGGGAAAGCGATTGAACCCGTATTTGCGCCGCTCGGCTTTGATTGGAAGATTGTCGTTGCCTTGCTATTCGGATTCATAGCAAAGGAGATAGTAGTCGGAGCACTGGGGGTACTTTATGGCGCCGGAGAAGACGAGACTGCCCTGACCGAGAGTCTTCAGGCCGATCCCGTATTTACGCCATTAAGCTCTCTGGGCCTGATGGTTTTCACATTGCTATATGTGCCTTGTGTTGCGACAGTGGCCGCGATAAAAAAGGAGAGCGGTTCATGGAAATGGGCCCTCTTTTCGGTGGTTTACAGCACAAGTCTGGCATGGATAGCAGCCTTCATAGTATACAACGGCGGAAAGCTATTGGGTTATGTATAAAATGGAAAAAGAATTAATAGGGAAATTCAGGTTCGCGGCCCTAGCTGCAATATTGTACCTCTTTTTCGGGGCTATGCAGATATCAGTAGCCCTAGGGCTGATTTCAAGTTCCTATGGGATACCTGCCGATATCATGGGTGGGTTTATCCTGCTTGTTGTGGGTACCATATTCCTCACGGGGCTCCGAGAGATGGGCTTGGGCATCAGAGAGGGTGTTTCTTATATCTATGTTGGCATCGTCATAGCATTGGCTTTCTCGGTCATTTATACGGTCATTCTTGGGGGAGACGCGTTTGCTGAGGCGATAGGTCCAATGCTGGATGGTGATGAGCTTGCCTATGAGAGCGCCGAAGCCGATGGGGGCTTGGAAACAGACGACGAAAACCCATGGGTGATTTGGCACGGCATGAAGCCCGTAATATATCTGGGCGCCCTTCCGCTTATTGGTTTTTTAATTTGGAGAAAGAGCTTTACACTCACTCAATTGGCAGGATGATAACAGACACACTCCGTATACTCTCAAGGGAGAAAAATATGAGGGACGTCGCTAGGGTATTGGGAATCGGCGAAGGGGACTTGTCCGGGCGCTTGGATGTCTTATTCAAGATGGGCTACTTAAAGAAAGAAGAGTCCGCCCAAAGCGCTGCCTGCATGTTCTGCCCATCCTCATCATCATGTTCCGGCCCTGCCGGCTTTACACTAACACAAAAAGGCAAACGTGCTGCAGGGCTATAATGGGTTTGCATATTTAAAATGGCTACAGAGAGGGGAGAAGACTATCTTGAAACGATTGAAGGCATACTCCAGGAGAGAGGCAGCGCAAAGCCCAAGGACATACGCGAAGCACTAGGCCTTGGCTCATCCACCGTAACAGAAATGCTACAAAAAATGGCGATTTCTGGTCTTATAAACTATGAGAAATATCGGGATGTGACATTGACCGACAAAGGCAGGAGGATTGCGAGGCAAATCCAAAAAAGGCACGACATGCTCAAGGCCTTTCTCCTCTCGATAGGCGTGAGCGAAAGGGTCGCAGACAAGGACGCCTGCATGATGGAGCACATACTGAGCAGGGAGACCCT
>CAYMNU010000046.1:0-3068 GCA_964391885.1 uncultured archaeon
GGAGGCCGAGTGCGCATGGATTTCAACCACCCATTAGCAGGCAAAGACGTCCAGTATGAGATAAAGGTGGATTCCGACGCCAAGACCGAAACCGAGAAGCTGGAGTTCCTTCTGGAGAGGGCTTTCAAGGAAAAGGGCATAAAGTTCACAGTTTCCGGAAGCGGTGAGAAGAAGGCTATCGTTGTCGATGTTCCAGATAAGATTAAAGCGCAGAATCTCTACCAGGTCATGAAGATAATCTTTAAGACCGAGGCGGAAAGATATCTGGGTATTAAGGAAGTTTCCTACAAGGGCGAGAAAAGTCCCGAAGAGACCATTAAGGAAAAGCTTGCGGAGAAAGCCGCTAAAGAACCTGTGAAGAAGCCCGCTGCAAAGAAATAGCCTCTGATTCTAATGGAAATAGGCATCCTCGCCTTCTGTCTGATGGATTTACTTCCGTTTGATCCTGCTCAGGAACTCATTAGCCTCCTGCAGCCAGTTAAGCCTCTGCTCAGGGGTTGAGTCGAGCCCTCTTCGGATGTCTTCGTCAGTAAACGCGAGTGACTTAGTCTCCATGGTTTATGCCCTCCAGCTTCTTTAGTGCAGCTATGTCCAAAAGGTCTTTTTCTCGCATTGGGATGTTCTTAAGCCGTATCAGGTCCCGTATGGAAACTACGGGTATCTTTACCCCTGCGGCCTCGACCATTGACCTCTTCTTATACGCTTCTTCGAAATCGATTGGCTCTTTGATTAATACATCAACAAGATGCAAGGAGTTTTTGGGGTCGAAGAAGGAGAATACCTCCATGTTTTTCTCTTTGATCCAAGACTCCCTTTTCTCGACATCGGCAAAATCGCCGGCAGGGACTGGGACCCTGGGCTTATATCCAAGTTTGTCCATCGCAGAGACCAGCTTTAGCGCATTTTCCCGCCCAAGGTCGATTATGATATCCAAGTCAGCAGTCAGCCTCACGATTCCGTGCAATACTACAGCCATGCCACCGACAACAAGGTATTTGACCCCTTTTTCATTAAGCTCTCTGAAAACCTCTTCGTAGTACATGTGTATATTAGCGTTTTAATGGGGAAAAAGGCAATTAAGGGCATGGAAATAGGCACCCTCACCTACGGCTGCAGTGCGAACAGGGCTGACTCTGAGATCATGGCCACGCTACTGGCGGAAGCAGGGTTTGGCGTGGTTTTAGATAGCGACGAGCCGGACCTGCTAATCGTGAACACATGCATAGTCAAGGGGCCTACTGAGGACAAAGTGATGAGGAAGCTCAAGGATCTGGAAAGGTCTGGAAAGAGGGTGATAATCGCCGGCTGCCTGCCGGCTGCATATCCGAAACTGGCAAAAAAGTTCCCGGGATTTGCTGCAATCGGCGTGAACAGCCTTGACATAGCAGAGGTCGTGCGCGATTATTTAAACGGCGGAAAGGTTGAGCTCTTAACATCTTCTCGGAAACCTAAAACCGGGGCGAAAACCCTGAAACACAACAAACTCATAAGCATCGTAGAGATATCGCAGGGATGCCTGTCTCAGTGTTCGTATTGCGCAAGCAGGCTGGCGAGGGGGAAGCTCGTCTCATACCCTCCTGAAAACATACTCGCTGAGGTGGAGGATTCTGTGACGCGGGGCGCCAAGGAAATCTGGATGACCTCGCAGGACAACGGCTGCTACGGGTTTGACAGGGGAACAAATTTGGCCGAGCTGCTCGGGCAGGTGGTTGAGATCCCAGGAGATTTTAGGGTAAGGGTAGGGATGATGAACCCGGGATACCTGAATAATTTTTTAGATGAGTTGGTGCAGGTTTATGAGAACGAGAAGGTCTTCAAGTTCGCGCACATACCCGTTCAAAGCGGCTCGGACGCTGTCCTGAAACACATGCGCCGGGGTTATGCTACAAAAGACTTTGAGGCAATTGTATCTGAGTTTAGAAAAAATATGGGGCTGACCCTTTCCACGGACATCATCGTCGGCTACCCAAGCGAGACTGAAGAGGATTTCAAAGATACTCTCGCGCTCCTTGAAAGAGTAAAACCGGACTTCCTCAACCTTTCCAAGTACTGGCCCAGGAAGGGCACGCCCGCAGGAGAGGCGAAGCAGCTTCCCCGCAGCCTAGTCGCCGAGAGAAGCAAAGCTGTTGCAGATCTGTATTCAAATATCCTCAAAGAAAAGAATAAAGAGCTTGTCGGCCGTGACTTCAGCGTGGCTTTCACAGAGGAGCGAAACGGCTTCTCTGTTGGACGGAATTCGCTCTACAGGCCGGTTTTGGTTAAAGGGAACTTGGTGGGGAAAACCTGCAGCGTAAATATCACAGGGACTAGAAAGAGCGAGCTTATAGGCGAGCTTATCGGGAATGATTAAAATAAGAGAGTTCAGGGATTCGGACAGCAGGGCAGTGCTGGACATACTCATGGCCTGTTTTGGGGAGGAAACAAAATACATGTTCCGCGGGAAGCTTGGGCTGGCGAGAGAGGTATATGGTGCATACTACCAGTCGGCCAGCGGTAAGCAATACCTCAAGAACTGCATTATAGCTGAAGCAGATAAGAGAGTAGTGGGGGTTATTGGGATGCAGGTCCCAGGGAAGAAAGGGGAGGAGGCATCCAGTTACTCTTTATGGCGCCTCATAAGAAAGGCCGGCTTTAAGGGCATCTTCATCAAGCTTGCCCTACGCGTTGAAGAGGGCGGGGAGAGGCCTGAGGGTGCGATATACCTGGATTTTCTCGGCATCCTGCCAGAATATTCGAATAGAGGCATGGGCACCAGGCTTATGAAGACGGCCGAAAAGAAGGCAGGGGAGCTTGGCATTTCACATATGGCTCTTGATGTCTGGTCGCATAATAAAGAGGCTTTGGGTCTCTATAAAAAACTGGGCTACGAGATTACCAAAAGTGTGTCAAGCCGCGTAGTTAGGCTCTTCCTGGGTTCGAGAGAGTATTATGTGATGGAAAAGAGATTATCTTAGATTGTACCTCAGCAACGCTGCCGCCCCGCCAAATGCCACCCATAGCTGGTTGCCTTCTTCAAACGCATCGCTGACTATCTCTGCTTTCACCCCGGAAAGCTCGGCCTGTTCTAT
>CAYMNU010000047.1:0-8510 GCA_964391885.1 uncultured archaeon
ATCATCATCAGGATTGAGGATGGGCGGGGTTTACTCGAGAATCCAGAGGTCTTTGAATAGATTATACGGATTAGCCCAGGTTGCCTTTAAAGTCCTCGGGCACGCATACTTGGAATCCTTCTAAGCGCTTTATCTCCTCTTCGAGATTCCTGGCGGTGCCTGAAACATCGGCAATGCTTTTGAGGCCGGAGTCATCTATAAGGATGTCAAAACTTAGCTTCTTCAGCCTTATTCCGCTTACAAGGAGCTTATGCGGTTCAAGGCCTGATTTTTTGACAAGCTCCGCGCGGTCCGGCTCTTGTTTCATGGAAAGGGCCACTTTGTATAAGCGCCTTTGGTCGAGAAGGCCGAGCAGCTCTTTTGCTATGGGCGATTTTTCCCTGGCGAATATCTTGAGCTCTTCGTCGCCCATCGTGAGGAGCTGCCCGATAGAGATATAGTCTTTTATCTGAAGCATCGCCTCCTGGAGCATGGCGTCCGCTATCTTGACAGCGTGGTGGAAGTATACTGCCTCATACATCTGGTTCCTGCCGAGCAGCAGGGCCTCGAGGGCTATCAGGCCTTTCTTTTGGAAATAGAGTTTTCCCCCCTCATAACCGAGCACGTTTATTATCCTGTCCGAGTCTATGACGCCGTAGGCCACGCCAGTGTAGTGGGAGTCTCGCAAAAGGTAATCCATGCGGTCTGCGTCTATCTGCGAGGAGATTAGCTTTCCGTTGCCCCTGCCGCATACCAGGCCGTATATGCGCTTTTTGTCGAAGCCCGCGTCGCTCACGGCATCCCCGGCCTCGCCGCGCAGGACCTCTTTGAGGTTCTCCTCATGGCTTATGCCGAAGACGCTTTCAAGCGAGTGGCTGTAGGGGAGGTGTCCCATGTCATGAGCGAGGGCAGCCATGCGTATGGGCGCTTCCTCGATGCCAAGGCGGTGGGCCATCCTGCCTGCAAGGTGCATCGTCCCAAGGCTGTGCTCAAAGCGCGTGTGGTTCGCGCCGGGATAAACAAGTGAGCAAAACGAGAGCTGCTTTACCCTGCGCAGGCGCTGCATGGCCGGGGTGTCCACAAGGGCAAGTTCGGCTTCTGAAAGCCCGATGTCCCCGTGCACGGGATCCCTAATTGTTTTCATCGCAGAATTAGTGGCATTACTGAAGTTGGTTTAAGAAAAACAGATCTTCTTGAGAAGGCCATCCGTAAGGGGGATGCGCTCGTCGCAGAGGTAGTAGAGCTCGTCGTGAGCCAGTGGCAAGGGCCCCTTGTTTGATTCCCGCATACCGTGGACCAGATAGACCAGAACCATCTCTTCCTTGGCCACCCTCACTGCAGGAACGAAATCGCTGTCGCCAGTTATTACCACCGCCTTGCCTATTCTCCCGCTTGCGGCCAGTTTGACGAGGTCTATCGAAAGGAGTATATCAACGCCCTTCTGCTCGAACGCCGACCTTATATCCCCGCATTTAGGGCATTGAACCGATGCCTTACTCAGACGGCCTTCGCGTATCACAAACCTTGGTATCTTCCGCAGTGCGTCCAAAAAACGATAATTGGCAGCGTATCTTTTGCGCTCTTCATCTGTCGGAGGGCTGCTTTGATGCGGCCTGCAATCATAGAAATAAGTCCTGAAGAGCGTGCCGCCGACCAATTGCGCCAAGACTGGGCCGATTTTTGCGAAATCTATCTTAACCTTGGGCTTTGTCGCCTCCGCTAACTTGTTCAGATAGCCCGCATCTATGAAAACCGCGATATTCTCCAAGCTATTGACCATTTTAAGCTAGAGAAGGCGGTAGGGATATTTGCCTGCCGTTGCCTTGCGACAACGGCAGCGCGGATATTTGCCCATCGTTGTCTTGCGACAACGATAGCGGACATATTCGTATATTATTGAAAGTTTGGGTATTAAAACTTGACAAGACCCAAGACAGGGTACTCAGGACCGCTTAGATAAGCTAGGCTTTTGTCGCGTGGTTAGAGGTAGTCGGCGAGGGTGATGGGTTTAGACTTTGATTTGTAAAACTCATAAAGGTCCCTACCCCACCGTATAGCTTGCGGGTTCTTGGACTGTAAGTCCATGCCCATCATATCAACATTAGAAGATTTGGAATCCAGTGCCAAGAAGAACCAGCATTCACTTACTTTCAGAGTCAGAGGAATTTTATCGTTCAAAAAGAGGACATGATTGCTATAATCATCAAATAACCTAACTGTTTTAGGGGTAGAAGATTCTACAACCTTTTTGAGAACTTTTTCAGAGATGATAAACTCTGTATGGATTCCGGAGTTTAATAGATTGAATGCTATTTCCAAGTAGACGGGCCTATAAAGGGGAGTTATGCCATAGAATTCATTCTTAGGGGATTTGATTATTGTCAAGCACTCCTCATGAGTTTTCATGACTTCGGGGGCTTCGGACTGCACAAGTTCAGCTTCCTTAAGATTGCCCAATTTTGTCCAAAGAGCCTCGGGTATGGCTGCCGTGTTTCTAGTTTCCCAGAATCCCTTAAACTTTTCATAGGCAAAATGGAACTCTACTGTTTCACAGAGTTTTTCTAAGGTCGCGCGGCCATATCGGGTAAGCTGGAACTCACCGTCAACCCTCTCGACCAGCCCCATCCCCTCCAGCTCCTTCGCCTTGCTCGATGTGTTCGGAGCATTCGCATTGACTTCCCTGCGAAGGTCGGCCAGCCTCATCGGCCCGTCCTTTAAGGCGTCGAGGATGCCCAGCCTCAGGCCGGAATCGTAGAGCTTGCGGATAGTCGGCTCGGCCAGGCGATAATTGGCCATGAACTCAGAAGAAGCCATAGTAATATGGAAGCAATAAGAAGAAAAAAGCATGCCAGATGACCTCACTTTATTTTGAAGAACCAGATAAATAACCGCATGGAAGAGGAGATTGCCCGGATAAGGAAGCTTGCAAAGGAAATGAAGATCCTTTATTCACCGCACGAGCGCAACCGTTCCCTTGAGAGGGGTGTGACCCAAAAGGAAGCCAGGCTCGCCGTGATGTCAGGATACATCTACGAATATGGATTCGGCTACGAGAGCTTCACTGCAGTAGGCAGAGTAGCAGGAAAGTACATTAGGGTGGGCGTTGAACTGAAGAAGGACTATTTAGTGTTCTCAACGGTCATGGAGCTTGAACCCGGCTCTTCCGAAGCTAAGCTCTGCAGGAGATGGCTGAGGTCTAAGCGGGCATAGGGACTAACTTCCGATAGCTTGCCTGCACTGCGGTTTCCCTGGCATTTAGGATTTTCCGCAGCTGTTCCTCTATGGTTTGGCCCTGGGTCCAGGTTGTGAACTCCTCCCCGCATTTTGAGCACCTATAACCCTCGGACTCGAAAGCGACGCCCCTGGCCTCATGAATAAGCATGGCCTTCCTGGCCTCACCCTTCTCGCAAAACGGGCATTCCATAGTTATATTTGAGCGGCAGTTTTTAAAAGCTCAGAATTGGGAAAAATTATGGGCGCGTATTCCAAACGGGCTTAAGGCCTACTGGAATTACACGGTTCGTTATTTTGGTAGGAACTAGAATAAAGGATGAGACTGCATGGCCGCATACGAAGAAAAAAGCCCGCAAAGGCTTTTAAGGAAAGCCCGTCAATATTAGCGCCCGAAATCAAGAGTGATCCGGCCTAAATAACTAGACAAGTAGTTACGCAAGCAAGCCCGAACATGAAACTCCAGAATAATTTACACAGCGTCCCGAAGAAGCTCGTGCTCCTGCAGGGCATGGACTTGGGCAAGGGCGAGATAAAGCTCTTCGGGGACCGGATGATGCTTATGCCCGTGCAATTCTTCGCAGATATGACTAAGATCAGCGGCAATTCCCCTGAATTCGCGGAGCTGCAGTATAGGGCATGCAGGGACGCGACCATGCGCCACTACGCTGAGATGAAAGAGAAAAAAGGCATGAGCCAGAAAGAGTTGCTCGGCTGGGCGCGCGACCTGATGGGGCTTATAGGCTGGGGTGACGGCTCATTCATAGAGTCAGACGCCATGCACGGAAAGGTCACTCTCGAGATGCCCAACTCATCAGTCGCCGTGGAGTACCTGAAGCTCCATGGAAAGAGTGACGAACCGGTCTGCCACATGCTCGCAGGTGGCGTCGCGGGGGCCGCCAACGCCCTTTTGGGGCGCGAAGACATGGAAGCTCAGGAGACAAAATGCCTGGCGAAGGGCGACAAGAAGTGCGTCTTCGAGTGTAGACCAATATCAAAGGCACCCAAAGCCTAGAAAACGCATTTTTATAAGGCTTACGATAATTAATAAGACCCAAAAATACAAAATGGCAGTTGAAAGAGCTAAGACCGGGATAGAGGGACTCGATGAGTTGCTTGAAGGGGGGATTCCCCGCGACAGGACCATACTCGTTGCAGGGGGCAGCGGCTGCGGAAAATCCACATTCGGCATGCAGTACCTTTACAACGGCGCCAAGATGGGCGAGCCCGGCGTGTATTTAACTCTTGAAGAGAAGCCGAAGAACCTCAGGGCGGAGATGAAGGAGTTCGGCATGGATATCGCTGCGATGGAGAAAGCCGGCAAGATAGCTATAATCGACGCATCGCTTGTGAGGCTGGGCCTCGAGAGCGACGAGAAGTTCACCCTGTCCCCGGAGAGCTTCGATGTAAATCACCTTATCCAAAACCTTATCATGACTGCGCGCAACATAGGCGCCAAGAGAGTGGTCGTAGACGCGCTCCCCTCGCTGGACGTCCTATTGGACGGGGACATAGGCAAGGTCAGGAATGCAATTATCGAGATGAACTACCTCCTGCAGGAGAATGGGATGACGTCTTTGCTGCTGGATGAAATAGTTTCAGGCAAGGAAACTTATTCTAGGCATGGGGTGGAAGAGTTTGTTGTTGATGGGGTGATTGTCCTTACAATAGAAGCAAGTTTGGATAAACGTATGTTGATGATAAATAAGATGAGATCAACAAAACATGATATAAAACCCCAGAGTATGCAGTTAACTGCAGGAAAGGGGCTTGAAATTATTCAATACTAATTCATTTATAAATTGATGACCAAGGGTCTTTATCATTGTTTAATATTAAATCAAAGTTATGCTTTGATTGGAAATCTGGCGGTGGATTAATGGCTACCGATGTTGTGGATTTTTGAAATAGTAATAAATCTTCAGTACTATTCCCTGCCATAAAAAAGGGTTTACCACAAATGCCAAACTGCTCTAAACAATTTAATTTGTAATTTGGGAGATCACAATTTAATTGCGGATACTCACCTGAGAAATAGTTAATCCCCCCTAGTTCTTCCGTCAGCAAATCCAAACAATAAAAATCAGCAAAATGGAACTTATTTTTAACCTCTTTAGCAATATCTGAACTAGTCAAAGAAACTAAAAAACACGTTTTTCCGTTATCATTTAATAATTCAATAAACTGTATAGCATAGGGATAGAAATTTGAGAAAAAATGGGGTATTCGTCGGTTAAATGAGTCCACCTCAACGCCCTTGAGCAAAGCAGCGAACTGTGGAAGCAACTCTTTGAATGGGCGTTGAGTGGATGCTTGCAATAATCCCCCCAATTCGTTATAAATGCGAGGCGATTTATGGAAATAATCCAAAGCCAAATCGAGGAGGATAAATCGAGGATATAAGGTCCCATCTAAATCGAATAAAAAATAGTCTATGGGTTCTATAAAGTCCAGCATCCGTTCTGAAATTGTCATCGAGTTTATAGCCTCTAGAGAAAATCTTTGCCGGGGTGTTTGCGCGACTCATCAATAATTTTTTCAAGGATATCCAAACCGGCTTTGCTTTCAATCATATTCCCTAAATGTAATGCATCAGCCCCAGCCAAAAAAAGTTCTTTGGAATGACTTGCCGTTCTTATACCACTAGTGGGTATCAAAAATAGTTCGGTTCGTTTAGATAATAAGGAAATATGTTCTGATGGCGGGATTAACTTACAACCCGATCCCCCTGCTAGGATATAAAATCTAAACCCGCAATTTTGCATGGCTAATGCAATAGCCAATGAAATTTCAGGTTTTTCTCGCGGCACTAGATTAGGTTGAGCTAACCAGGCTGCAGTTTTGATATCTCCACGTTCATCGAAAACATATGCCGTTGGAATAGTTTCAATTGATTTTTCATTAGCAATAATTGAATTATTAGTCAACCAATCCCTTAAATAGAAAAGGTTGTTTGCATTCCACATACTCATCCAATATATGGCAATATTTTTATTGGTATTTCTAATCGGGGGGAGACCAAAGGTTGTTAAGTATGCGGTTACAGTGAAATTGAAGTCTTCTACTGCAGTTTTTAGAGATAAATCAAAAAGTGCTGGATTCATAAAGCTACCGCCCATTGCAATATGTGAAATATCGAGTTTTTTTATCTTCTCTAGTGTTGTAATCAAGCCATCCGCCGTGTACTTATCTGGATCTATTTGTGGTATCACTAATGGAGCTTCCGCTCTCAATTTGTACATCTTTTTCTCAACAAAGCCAATCGATTTAACCATCTTGAGTTATTTAGACTTAAATAATAGTGAGAGGTGACCTTCGGATATGCTCATGCTCGGTTTTTCTAAAATAATGTTTCTACTAAATAATCTAGAGAACAGACCAGAAAACAGCCCACGAGCAATTACATAATCGATATCCTTATAATATTTTGTCCAAGGAAAGTGACGAATTGCCACTCTAAACTCAGCATTGCCCGAAAAAATTGTAAGTTCACCCCACCCCAGTGCTGAAATTAACTCCATTATACCCAAGAGATCTTTGTTATCTGACCCTGGAAATAATTCTTTTCCGACCTCAAAAGCGGAATTAAACATCAAGTCTTGCATTTCCTTATCTTTCATACCTTTTTCCAATAAATACATCCCACCGACTTCGAATAAAAAGAAGCGCTGCCCCTTGTGAGAGATTATCCCACGATGATATTCTATAACTTTTGCATCCAAGAATGTTTGGAAAGATTTAGTATACTTAATGGTAGTTTCTTTATTAAATGCTTCATATTCTGAGGGGTTTTGAGCCAAATCAGAAAGATTGGTTTCTGTAAAAAATCTACCATTTTTAGCCCTACTTTTCACTATTTCTGCAGGGGCTGCCAAGACATTGCAGGTATGCGTTTCATCAAAACCCCTGCTATCATATAAACAAGCCTCAATATTGTTATTTTGGAACATCCAGGATATTAGACCCGCAGTACCTCCTGTTGCAAAAAACAGATCATAACCCAACTTACGACAGATTACAAAGTTTTTTAGAGTATACTCAACAAGCTGGTTCGTATTATCTATATGTGGGCGAATCATACTAGCATAGGTACCTTCCACAAAGTGGCTAGCTATGTTTATCCATTTGTTGACTTTCTTGCCCGGATTTCCCTTAATGTTTTCAAAGTGGCCTTGCTGTGCAAAACTATACCCAAACTTTTTACCAATTGAGTATAGGATTCTTTCGCCCCGTACACCGAACTTTTCTATGAACTGTTTCTCGAAAGTTACAAAAAAGTTTTCAGGAAAGAGTATCTGTCGTGCAAATATCGGCGTTTTACCAGAAATTCTAAAATCGACAAACCCAGGTTTATCAAAGATAAGGGCATGCGGAATTATATAATTCTTCACATAAAGTTTTACTATCTTATCTTGTATTGCCATTATAAATCAATAGTAAGTCCATTTTTACCAATAGAATAAGAATGAGTGCCCTCAACCATTGCGGAATGTCTCAGTTTTCTAATTTCAATACTGCGATTTAATGCATCACCAATAGGAATGTGCTTCAAGAGAATGACTCCATCAGCAAGGAACTCTGATACCGTATCCCTGCTTAAGTAATTACTTGTTTCAGGTAATTCGGAGATTAATACAGTAGTCGCTCCGAAATTTTTTAGCTTATCCATAATTCCCATGACTGCACGTCGAAGTACGGATTCGGGGGCTGAGAAGTTAATATTATCCTTTTTAACTCCATAATCAAGTAACATTTCAAAAAAGGTTAGGGTTTCGGCGTAGACCCCGTAAGTGGAGATTGAATCAAATACTATTCGAGAAGGAGAAAAGGAGCCCAATTCTGCCAATATTTTATCATTTATTGACTTTAGATGTTCCCGATTTGGATTGAATGCCAATAAACGAATTTTTTGACTTTTTTCAAAGTCCTTTAAATTTAGACCCAGTGCACTAGATTGTTGTATCAATTCATCAATACTTTCTTCAAAACTTATGAATACTCCCTTTTCTCCGAGTTTGGCACCATGGATTAAGTATTGTAAGCCAAAAATTGTTTTACCTGCACCAGCTTGGCCACTGACCAGAATAGTATGGCCCTTTGGAAACCCACCATTAATCAATGGATCCAATCCGTTTATTCCAGTCTTAACACGTTCCATGATAAACTAGGTTTTAGGCTATATACATTACCTCTTTTCCTATATAAATTAGATTTCACATAATTTTAATGACGAAAAACAAGTATGTACTATTTTTTAATATAAAATTTCAATAATATAAAATGCCCCCCTATGATATCTC
>CAYMNU010000048.1:0-3398 GCA_964391885.1 uncultured archaeon
CTTGTATCGGATCCACCCAAATTCAGTCCCGAAGACAAGTACGGCGAGATAAGGAGGAAGCTGATTACTGAGGATGCGCCTGCCCTAGATACCCCTGAATGAGAGATATGTTATCTTTTTCTACTTTTAACCGGAATATTTCTCAATGGTCTATGCCGGCGTTCCCAAAAGGGTAATAAAAAAGGCATGGTCGCTTGACAATGGTGTTCACAAGCTCGGCCACTCCAGGATGTCCCGGTTCCCCTACCGCGTAACAAAGGACAACAAAATGCTTACGGTTAGCAATCATTTTGAAACTGCCGCAGACTTAGCAATGCAGGGCGAGGTAGCAATAACAGTCTTCCCGAGGTTAGAACATGTTGAAGCCTTTAGGAAAGCATCAAAAGGAGCCAGAGCGTTTGGGCCGGGCAGATGGAATCCCGATGCCGTTGGAACACTAGAGATTCGAACATCTGAAAAAGGCCCATACGAGCTAGAGTTTGCCCAGTCGCATTTCGTGACTAAAAGGCCTGGCGACTCCCCAAGGATTACAAAGCGATTAGACAGGCCCCTTGCAACAAAGTACCACGGCTGGCGGCAGAGGGCCCTAAGAGAAGCTGTCACATTGCTTGCATCGCACGGGAAGAGCCTTCGAGTTCCCTCGAGTGTTTTAGTGTCCGAAGAAGGGAAACCTACGAAGTTCGCCGAGGACCTGAAAAAAGTATGCGGGGAATTGGGCGCGTCCGTAAAAAAGGACATATCCGGGAATATGGTGGTCAGTAAACGCTTATAAGGTTTTTTTCTTAATAGGTTCTATTATGGACATGCCTAGTCTGACTAGTGATCGGCACCATATAATCATACCCCCTGCAGCAGTCGCAAAGGCAGACCGGACCCCTGAGGGCATAAGCACAATAACATACGGCGGCCATAGCTACCGCGTGAACCGGGATCCCAAGATGATCTCGATAAGTCCCGATTTCTCAAGAGAAAACCTCAAAGATGGTGCGGATTTCCATGTAGTCGTTTTCCCACGCCCTGAGCACAGGGAGGCATTCAGGCGCGCTGAGGCTGGTTTAGCAGGACACGGCCTTGCGCGTTTCAATCCCGGGGCGCTGGGAACTGTGACAGTGGAATCCCGCGGCAAATATGAGCCTCTTAATATACCTTATATCCAGTCTCACTATAAGAGTTCCGGCCCCCATGGCGTCGGTTCCAAACTTGCGCGCAGTCACCTAGGCTGGTTCGAGCGAGGGGTCAAGGAGGCACTGGATGTCGCTCAAAACATGGGGCGAGAGCTTGAGATACACAATCATGCGTTCTACAGGGGCGAACGCGATATGGGCCTCAGAAAGGAGGATCGCATAAAACAGCTGGACTCGGCAATAGAAAAGATAAAGCTTGAGCGCGGCGTATCTGAGGTCAAGAGGCCATTAGGGGTTTTGCTCAAACTGCCGAAGCAACGCCATCCCGCGCGCCGCCACAAGTAGTTTTTTAACCTCTTTCCCCAAACTAGACACCATGAAAGAGACGCTGATAAAATTTGTTTCCAAACCTGAATTGTCTTCGCCTATAGTAATAGAGGGGTTGCCAGGCATAGGTCTGGTGGGGAAGATAGCTGCAGACCACTTATTATCAAAAAAGAAGGCCAAACTGTTTTGCGAGCTCTACTCGCCGCATTTTCCGCCCCAGGTAATCACAGACAAGAAGGGCATTGTCCGCCTGGTAAAGAACGAATTCCACCACTTCCGGGAGAACGGCCAGGATTATATAATAATTGCAGGCGATTTCCAGGGTATGACTCCCGAGTCGCAGTATGAGATAAGCGGAAAGATAATTGATGTCCTCAAGCCCTACAAGCCCAAAATAATCTACACTTTGGGCGGCCTCGGTATAGGCAGGGTTGTCAAGAAACCCAAGGTTTTCGGGGCTGCAAATAGGCAGCATCTGATAGAACCGCATAAAAAGCAGGGCATAATCTTCGAGGGCCGCGAAGGCGGCGGTATATTTGGGGCTTCGGGCCTTGTCTTAGGTTTGGGTGCAATCGAGAACATAGATGCAATTTGCCTAATGGGTGAAACTGTGGGCCAGGTTGTGGACGCCAAGTCAGCCAAGGTGCTTCTTGAGAAGCTGGCTGCGGTTTTGGGCATAAATGTAGATATGACAGACCTTGACAAGCAGGCCAAGATTACTGAAAAAGAGTTAAAAAAGATACAGAAGCTCCAAGAGGAGCAGGCACAGGCCCTCCAGATGGCTATGACCGGACAGGACGCGACCGAGGACGACGTCCAGTGCTATATACGCTGATTCCTCAAAGATGCAAGAAGCGGATGTGGATTTCCATATACATTCACGCCACTCAGGTGGCTGTTCTTCTGACATGACCCTGCCCAGGATAGCCGAGGGCGCGGAGTCCAAGGGGCTGGATATCATGGGCACTGGCGATGCCACAAATCCCGAATGGCTGAAGCACATTTCTGAAAGCCTGGTTGAGGGTGGGGACGGAATTTACTCCCTCCCCGGCTCAAAAACCCGTTTCATAATCACGGGCGAGATTGAGGACAAACACCGTGTCCACCACCTTCTCATCTTCCCGGGAATCGACAATGCAGAAGCATTCAGGAACAACATAAAGAAAAGCTCGGTTGACATTGATCGGGAAGGGCGCCCGCATGTGGCGATGTCGGGCGAGGAGCTTGTAGACCTGGCCAATGACTGCGATGCACTTATAGGGCCATGCCATGCATTTACTCCCTGGACCTCTGTCTATAAGGCATTCAATTCGCTGAGGGAATCCTACGGCGACAACCTCAGGTATGTGAAGTTCCTGGAGCTTGGGCTCTCTGCGGACACGCAAATGGCAGATACCGTCCCTGAATTGAAAGAACTCACTTTCATGACCAACAGCGATGCCCACTCCCCATGGCCCCATCGCCTTGGCAGGGAGTTCAATCGCATCTCAGTAAGCGAGATTTCGTTTGATGAGATTAAGAAGGCAATAGAAAGGAAGGCGGGAAGAGGCTTTGTCTTAAACGTAGGGCTTGACCCGCGCGAGGGCAAGTACCATGAGACCGCATGTACGCGTTGCTTCCTCAAGTTCAGGCCCGAAGACGCCGTCCGCTTGAAGCGGCGATGCCCTGAGTGTAGGGGCATCATAAAAAAAGGCGTTGTGGAAAGGATATGGGAGCTTTCAGAAGGCGCAAAATCTGACAGCCCCAAGCACAGGCCGCCTTATATACACACAGTACCGCTGGCCGAAGTCATCTCCCTCTCACTCGGGGTCAAAACCCTGACTAGCCCCAGGGTACAAGAAGCTTGGCACTGCATGGTTAAAAAGTTCGGCAACGAGATAAAGATACTCATAGACAAAGACATCTCCTGCATCAAAAAACAGGACGAGATTGCGGGCGATATTATAG
>CAYMNU010000049.1:0-13445 GCA_964391885.1 uncultured archaeon
GATTATTCGGCTTGTATCCTGCTCCACCTGAGTGGTGTGCTGCATCAGCCGCCTCTCGGCGTCCTTCCTAATCTCTTCTATCTGCCGCTTGCCCTCTGCGCGCATCTCAGAGGATGTATGTCTCAGGTGTGCATAGAGGTGATGGAATTCCGCATGGTCTTCCTGTCCCTTTTTAGATTTTATGGCCTTCTTCAAAGAAGCGCCGATTCCCGATTTCTTAATGGGTTTTGAAGGGACTTTCATCCGGGCTTTCTTAGGCCCCTTGCTTGGCGGTTTTCCAGGAGGCCTTGCAGGCGCCTTCTTGGTGCTCGCCCGTTTGGGCTTGCCCCTTCGGTCATAAGGGATGGTCATTACATTAATTTAAGGGCGCTGTGCTTAAAACCTTTCAGGACGCACTGTGAAAGCTTCTCTGGGCCTAACACACTACAGAGGCTAACTAATCATACCTCGCAGGCGACTTCTCCAGCTCGTCGAAGAGGCGCCAAAGGGCGGCAAGCTCCCTCTCCTCGGCTTCTCTAATCGCTCTCTCAAATTTTTCAGGCATCCTTCCAAGATTTTTCATCTTCTCGGACCTGGCGGCATAATCCTCGAAGGCTTCCACGGCCCTGTACTGCACAAAAATTCTAGCAGGTTGATTACATATAGTTCATTTTTATAAAACCCCCCATTAGTTAAGTCTAAATGGATGAAGCAACCAAAGTAAAAGTCACAGAGGCCATACAACAGGCTAGAGCTGCCGGCAAGAGTGACAAAGAGATCAGGGATTTCATGGCAAAGGCCGGCTATGGCGCGGACGAGATAAGTCAGATATTCGACTTTCCGGGAAGTCAGGCAGCATCGCCGGGCTCGCTCGAGGGGGCCTTCAGCACAGGGCAGGCAGCCCCGCAACCCGCCCGGGGGACTTCTTCCCTTCTAGGGGAGTCAATCCCCGTCTTTACACCTTCCCCCCAAGCATCTGCTCCGGCGCCCGCAGCCGAAGCCCCAGGCATCACCCAATCAGTTCCAAGAACTAAAGGCGGTTGTGGGTTCTGCATAAAATGTGGAAAGCCACTGACTAAAGATAGTACATTTTGCCCCGCTTGCGGTTATAGGAAAGATAGCTGCTCACCAAATACACAGGGCTTGTCCCGACAGCTAATAATGACACAAAAAAAGAACAAGTCGAAGAAAATTATACTCGCAGCCATAGTTTCGATTACTATCTTGCTGGCTGTTTTGAGCGGCTATTATCTACTCGGTCAGGCAATATCGCCGGACGACTCATATAAGGTTTATGGGGGCATATATGACCAGTCAAATAGGGCATTGTCCGATGTTTCAGTTAGCTTGGGGCATGCCATTACTACAAGCGATAGCTCAGGGAACTTTTGGATAGGCGTACCCCCCTCTAGGTCGGTTATGACATTTGAGAAAAATGGGTATGTGCCCATACATAAAATAGTCCCGGGAAACCTTAGCGGAGATGTTTATTATAAAGTCTTTTTGCCGGAACTCGAGCCCGCTGAGATAATAAGCCAGAAGAGCTCCGGGAGGGCAAAGACTAGGGACGTCGAGCTCTCCTTTGGCAAGGAAAGCTTTACTGCGAAACTGGGTAACGAAACCCCGGAACATGTTTCTATCTCTCTCACCTATTTTGATCCTACTGAAGAAAGGGATTTAGACTCGTTCCCCGGGGAGTTCCAAGGTATAATTAATGGGGAAGTAAAGGATATAGAAAGCTTCGGCTTTGCAAAGGTCGTAGTGCAAGACCAATGGGGCAAGGATTTGGATCTTGCAGAGGGCAAGACTGCAAAACTCAAGATGAGGATACCTGGTGATGGTGCAAGTGCACCGGATGAAATGCCACTCTGGTATTTTGATGAGCAATTGGGTTACTGGACTTATAAGACTATTGCCAAGAAGACCGGCAGCTCTTACAGTGGCTACTATTATGAGGGGGAAATAGACACAGTCGCTTCCTGGTGGAACTGCGATCGAGTTTTTGAGAGGAGCTGGTTTGAGCTAATCATGGATTCACTATTCAACGAGGATTTTACGAACAGCAAATGGAGGCTCCTTTGGGATTTTGCAGGCATACTCTATGAGCCTATTGATTGGGCACATAATATTTGGACCCTTTTAAACCCTCATACATCAACCACCGAGAAGGTAATTGCAGCAATTGCTTTCTTGCCCTTCATTACCCAGTCGATGTTGAAGGGGCCGTTGAACTATTTGGATGAGGTGCTGACCACCAAACCGACCCTTCTTAGGTTATTTGAACGTCTTGGTGACGCGGGCGCAGCAATTGAAAAGTCATCGGGTGGTCGTGTTTTTGGAGGCAAAGCATTCTTGCAGCCGACTTGGAGAAGTGGGGTGTTTGAGGCCCATCTTTTGCCCTCTACAAACCACCGGAAGTACATAAAGGCTATGAACGAACTTATAGGCACATTTGATAATGCAGCCGGCGTCAAGGTTGTTGGAAGGACTGCGTCCGATGGGGCCGGCGCGTTCTTTAACAAGGTTGCTCGACGCTTAGGCAAAGATGTCTCTACGAGCACGTTCAAGCCCACATTGGCAAACAGGATGTCATACGGTCTTGGAGAACTGGTTGGCGCTTATCCGGCACGGGGCCAGTTTACAGAGTATGTAATTAACATAGGCGCTTCAAGCAGGATAACTTTTAGTTCGGTTGCAGGGCGATTAAGATATCAAATCAACAAGATTATTGCCGGCCAGGTCTACACCTATTCTGTATTGGGTAAAACACTTTATCACTGGGGCCACGAGTTGCATGAGGATGTAGCAGAAAGTCCGAGCGGCGGTGCAATTGTAAGTGAGATTAACCCTTCAGGAGTATTTGATTATACCTATTTCACAGAGGAAGGGGGCCAATCATATTATGCAGAGCTAATAGATCTAAGTCAGTATGCGGACTTCACAATGGAAACCGAAGATACCGAATACTATTTTGAGTTCGGTCTATTGAAGAGGGCTACTGAACATGGCTCCGTGACTGAATACGAACATGACTCAAACGGCTATGTCACTAAGGAGATAAGCAAGGACTCTATTGTAGAGTACTCGTATTCACAAAACTACGCAAGCATCTCAAGGACAATTCGTGACAAAGGCGGTGCCGTTATTGAACAAGGGGTCTTAGAAATAGAGGGCAATAAGGCGAAGATAAGTTCTCCAGTCACTGGCGAATTCATGGAAATCACATATGATGGGGACATGAATGTAGAGCGGCTAGTGATGGTAGGTGAAATTGAGACCCTAGATTATAATCTTAAGCCCTATTCTCCAAAAGTAACGGTAACGCCGCGGGGCTCAGATTATGATGACATGAAGATAACTTATTATGAGGGTCATAATTACCTTACGCGGACAGTAATTGTAAGCAAGGGTGATGTAGAATACAAACTAGTCTCGAAGGAAGTTTATAGGAACGATGGAGAGGTGGAATCCGTAGAAAAAGACTATTACGAGGATTATGGTTCTGGTTTCCAACAGATGTATAAAGAGAAAATTGAGCTCACCTACGATGGAGATTCAAAAAGGTTCCAAGACGGCAGCCTCATACCTCGCAGGATAAGCACCTACTACAAGTATTTTGAGACTGGTAACGAGAGTAGGTTTGAGCTAGATATGTCATTACTCCCCGACGGCTATCCTGAGCTACCTCCCAATGAGGTCATAGGAAATGACTATGCAAAGATAATGACTGATGAGAACGGGGACATAACACAGGTTTACTTGTCCCGGGATGCATTGGAAGCCCTAGGCATTGAAAACCCACCGGAAGCCATAATGTTGAATTATGATAATAATGGAATCCCCGAATCCATTATTCTTTCAGACGGTAGCCGTTTTGTTCTTAGTTTCGACGTTAATGGTGATGTAATTGCTGTCGATGTCCAACAGACGGCAGGCGTCGAAGATGGCATTTCACCATTCCTGTCAAACTTTGGTCTCGAGAAAACATTATTCACTGCACGAATAGATGGCGATGATTATAATTTTAAGCAGGAAAAACTGTTTAATCCGGCTAGAGATACCCGAGTGAAGCTTATGGGGAGGGGTAACTCAAGTTCATATATAAGCATAAAGTTAGGTGACGCTACAATTTTTAGGACTCATAAGACCAGTACGCAATTTGGTGAAACCCAGGCGGTTAATGTCGGCCCGATACCTCTTGCAGGCGCTAGAGTAGCAATTAACCTGGATTCGAAATATCAGCAGGCCGTCTCCGGCTTCTTATCATATGAATCCAATGACGGTCAGCTTATAAGCAATATGCCAATTGTAATAAACCCGGGCAGTACTCAAACATTCAACATGCCGATACCTGCAGAAAACTGGGGAATTATGAGATTCAGAACCTTCGATTTTATAACCTCTGGGGTATCGATTGCACCAGTTCCCAGGTTGACTATGGCCGACGTCAATTTGGATGTGCCCATAGATTGTAGCCTTGAAAGAACTATAATGATAGCATTTGATAACTCTGGAAGCATGAGCAGTGCAAGCGATGCTGACTCAGATATCACCAAGAAAGACCTCCAAACAAGGGTACTTAAAGACCTCTTGGCTGGGTTTGGGGGCAACACCAAATTCGCCCTCATGGCTCTTGATAGCTGCCCCTATATAGCAGTTCTCGATGAAGTCAAAAAAGAGATTGTATGGGAAAGGACTTGTATAGATGATATCGATGGCCTTATGGGAAAGCGATTTTTATTCACATCAAATGATAGGGATATCATATTTAATGCATTGGATGGCCGAATAGGAGGGGGTGGAAGTAATATAGACCACCCTATTTTCTTTTCCCTGGAACTCCTAAAGAAATCTATTTCGCCGACAAAGAGAATAATTGCGCTTACAGACGGCGAAGCATCCTTTGATTTCAAGAGATACAATGAGAGTGTAGTGCCCAACATAGAAATAAGTACGGTGGGCATCTTTAGCAGAGGGAAGAGCGATGAGAGTTCTGAATTAAAGCTTCTAAGAAATGTCGCCGAGATAGGTGGCGGAGAGTTTTATCATGTATTTAACTACAAACAGTTTTATTCTGCGATAGAAACCTCGGCCAAGGCGTGTTAATAAATATGGATTTTTACTCCAAAGTTCACCATACGTAAAAAGGCGATATCGGGCCTACTCGCGATACCTCACAGGAGTCTTCTCCAGCTCGTCGAAGAGGCGCCAAAGGGCGGCAAGCTCCTTCTCCTCAGCCTCCCTGATCGCCTTCTCAAACCTTTCCGGCATCTTTCCGAGCCCCCTCATCTTCTCGGACCTGGCGGCATAATCCTCGAAGGCTTCCACGGCCCTGCCGAGCATGACATAGTTGTCGCCTACCCTTCTTATGGTCTTCCCGACGGCCTCGAGACGCTCTTGGGCCGTCTTTTCCAGGCGATTGTCCATTTTTGCCACCTCCTTGATTAGTATCTCTATGCGACAATAAAAAGCGAGGACGTAGTAGGTGGTATCACCTACTACATTTATATTCTTTTATATGATATCTAATCGATATCTAATCATGGACAAATCCCTTGCGGACAGCCTTAAGCTCACATCCCAGCAGGCCCGGATAATGGAAGCGATAGCAAGGCTCTTGGAAACCAGCCGCGCACGCCCCAATGACATCCTCGCCAAGGAGTCCGAGATAAGCGGAAAGGCCCCCATAGGCAAGTCCAATTTTTTCAAACAGCTCGCCCGACTGAGGAAAGCGGGCTATGTGAAAAGGCTTCCGGACTCGTCTTACCTTCTCAACTACGCGAGGATGCGCGAGAGCCTGGAGGCTGCCAAGGAGAAACACATCACAAGGGCAGAGTCCCTCGCAGGCGCGATATCCATTGCGGAGGACTACATACGCTCGCGCCTGTCGCCGAGAGAGCTAAAAGTCGGTTTCCTGCCCGCTGATGCATGGCAGGACCGCTTCGCGGACTTGGTATCAGGCTCGCAGAGGTGCTATATAACAGGAATCTTCCCGAAGATAATCTACGGCCATTCGCCCCTCTTCACTGAAAGCGAGAGCGGAAGAAAGTACGCCTCGAAGCTTTGGGATCTTTGCATAAGGAAAAAGAGGCTTGAAATAACATACCTGACCCGCCTTGACGTTTCATATCTCTTCAGGCTTCTGAGGCTTTCAGGAGTGGGCAAGAGGGAGGCCTGCAGCGAGATACTCAAGCTTCTCGACCATCTTGAGCTGCTCCTTAAGGGAAAGCGCCTGAAGGCATACTATGCGCCCTCCCCATACGGCATAGACATGGGGATCCCTGATGCCGACGAGTCCAAATGCGCATTCCTTTTCTTCAGGGGGCCTGATAAAGAGGAGCTGGGCTCGGTGCACATAGACTCTGCGCAGCTTGCAGTGCAGTTCAAAGGCCTATTCGAGAGCGAGTGCTCAAAGGCAACCGACCTCGCCAGCCCTGCAGGAAAAAGGATAATCGAGATGAGGAAGCAGCAGGTGCTCGCCATACAGAAAAAGGCGATGCACGCCACTCACAAGTCCTGAAAGCATTTATTAAAAGCGCTGGGATAAATAATATGTGGACCCCGACACAACCGCCCGAAAGATTAAGACCATGGAGATAAGGGGGGCTCTTAGCATAGGCCTCTCCGCAGCTGAAAGCCTTGCAGAATACTCACAGAATTACAAGGGCAGCTCATTTTTAAAGGATCTTTCCGGGAAAGCCAAACTACTGAAATCCGCCCGACCCACTGCAGTAACGCTGCCCAATTCTGTCGATTACGTGGTGCATCTGGCAAAGGAAAACAAGAGGGAAGACCTCCCCAGGCTCATAGCAGCCTTCATAAGGGAGCAGAAGAGCGCCCAAGAGAATATCGGCAAGATAGGCGCAAAGAGGATAAAGAAGGGCGACACGATACTCACACATTGCAATTCTACAACGGCGCTTGAGATAATAAAAGAGGCGGCAAAGACCAAAAAGATAAACGTCGTTTGTACAGAAACCCGCCCGAGGAATCAGGGCTACCTCACTGCAGAGTTTATGGCCAAAAATAAAATCCCGGTTACCCTAATTGTGGACTCGGCAGCGCGCTATGCCATGGAGGAGCTTGATGTTAACAAGGTGGTTGTAGGGGCGGATGCGGTCACAGCCAACGGGGCCGTAGCAAACAAGATAGGCACCTCCCAAATAGCGGCCCTTGCGCATGCCACGAACATACCGCTCATTGTGGGTTGCGAGACCCTCAAGTTCTCGCCGCAGACGCTGGACGGCACGATGATAACCGTGGAGGAGCGCGAACACTCTGAGATACGCCCCAAGATGCGCGGCGTCAAGATGTGGAACCCGGCATTTGATTTCACAGCCCCCGAGTTCATAGACCTGATAGTTACGGAGGACGGCATAATCTCGCCTTACATGGCTTACCGGGTAATCAAGGACAAATTTGCCTGGCTGAAATGATAGATATGGACAGTACACAAGAAGAGGATATAAAACAGGAAGAAAAGCAGGAGCTGGACGCTTTGATAGTCCGCTCGATGGAGGCACTGGAAAAAAAGGACGCGCTTGCGATGCGCACCATCTCCGCAGATGCTAATTCCCTTGCTGCAGTCGAAGGCCATCGTGAGCTTATACTGCTGGCGCTTGTTGATTATGCCTTAAGCAAGATAATGTCCAAAGTGCACTACGGCGCAAAGGAC
Source organism: uncultured archaeon (assembly GCA_964391885.1). Classification (GTDB taxonomy): domain Archaea; phylum Altiarchaeota; class Altiarchaeia; order JAFGQM01; family JAFGQM01; genus CAYMNU01. The sequence continues at coordinate 7,655 of CAYMNU010000049.1, forward strand.
GGGGATTTCTACGGTAAAATAACCGGGCTTCTCAGCGAGGCCCGAACCAGCTCGAAAGAGGTTTGTATCTCAAAGCTGGAGGAGATCGAGGATTTAGTTATCAAGCTCGACAGGGAAGAGGGCAACTATAACAGGAACATCATGGACAAGGCCCGCATAAAGAAGGCGTCCAAGCTCTATGAGCAGGGCTTGTCCCTGCGGAGGGCCTCAGAGCTCACCGGCGCCGATCCCGTAGAAGTGCTGGATTATGTGGGCGGCAGCAAGATACACGAATTCAAGGGCGGAGGTAAAAACGCAAAGCGGCTGCAGGCTGCCAGGGAGGTATTCAAATGAGGAACCGAGTAATATGCGACTCAAGCTCGCTTATATCCATGTCCATGAACTGCATGCTGCCCGTAGTCACGGAGCTCAGCGAAAATGCGGACTTCATCATAACGCCCACCGTATATGATGAGATAATAACTAATCCGCAGCGTGCCGGCCACCATAGAATGGGCCCCCTTCAGTTCAAGGCTCTCTGCGACAACGGCATCCTGAAGACAGAGAAGCCGGATAATGCTGAAGTCCAGGCAATATTAGACCTCTCTAATAACATCTATTATGCAAAGCACCGTTCCCTTAACATCATACAGAGAGGGGAAGCAGAGGCCCTTTCTCTGGCGAACGGCGGCGACGTACTGCTGATGGATGAAAGAACATTGAGATATATGATTGAAAGCCCCCGGGACCTTCTCGGGCTGCTGCAGCACCGTATGCGAAGGGGCATAACAATGAAGCGCGAGCGGAGGGAAGCCTTCGAGAAATACTGCAAGGGCGTCTCGATAATCAGGTCAAGTGAAATCTTGGCCGTAGCCTACGAGAAAGGCATACTCGAGAAATACTTTTCAGGCCCCAAGAGAGAGATAATCGAGGCTTCCTTATGGGCCCTGAAGCTCAAGGGCTGCTCGCTTTCCAACGAAGACATAGACGAGTATTTAAAGATGCTCGGGTAAGTTCCGTGAAGCCAACCTTTATAAAAATGCCGCAAAAAACTGAAAAACCAAGGGAGTCTGCAATGGGCGAGAAGCTGATTGTGCACATAGTAGATATAAATGCAGGCAGGCCCATAATCATTCTTCATGAAAACGATGCAGAGCGCATGTCCATACACATGGGCGACAGGGTAGTTGTCTCCAGAAAGGGATGCAGCTGCAAGAAACCTGCAATAGTCGACGTAAGCGACAGCATGGTAAGCCCCGGCGAAGTCGGCATCTTCAACGACCTTGCCGCCCCGATGAAGCTGAGCCCTCTTTCATATGTTTATATTGCCCCGCGATCCAAGCCCGATTCAATAAGATTTATCAAAAGTAAGATAGAAGGCAAGGAGCTTTCAAAAGAGGAAATAGATACGATAGTAAACGATATCGTGGACGACAACCTCAGCGACATAGAGCTGACCTCGTTTGTCACTGCGTCAGCCATACATGGATTCACCAAGAAAGAGACGGTTAATCTTACTTGGGCTATGATAAACACCGGCGACAAATTGGAATTTGACGGACCTGTTGTCGACAAGCACTGCGTAGGGGGCGTTCCCGGCAACCGCACCACAATGACTGTCGTCCCAATGTTAGCGGCATTGGGCTTCAAGGTTCCAAAAACATCTTCAAGGGCGATCACATCACCAGCGGGTACCGCAGACACAATGGAGGTTCTCGCACCTGTCTCATACGAGGCAAAAGACATCAAGCGTTTTGTTAAGACAGTGGGTGCGTGCATGGTCTGGGGCGGAGCTGTAAACCTTGCGCCCGCCGATGACAAGATAATCCGCGTAGAGTACCCCCTCTCAATAGATGCGGAAGGCCAGGTTCTTGCAAGCATAATATCAAAGAAGCGGAGTGTCGGCAGTAATTATGTTATCCTTGATATACCCCATGGCAAAGGCTCAAAGATTGCGACGATGGAAAAGGCCGAGGAGCTGGGCGAGAAGTTTGTCTGGCTAGGGAAGGAAGTAGGTATGGACGTTCATGTCATCTATACTGACGGCACCCAGCCTATAGGCAGGGGAATCGGGCCTATATTAGAGGCAAAAGACGTCCTCATGTCCCTTAGGGGGGACGGCTCAAAAGACCTGATAGACAAAAGCGTGATGATGGTCGGCGAGCTAACTGATTTCTGCGGTGTCGATACAAATTGCAGTGGAGAAAGGGATGCCCTAAAATGCCTGGAAGACGGCTCTGCCGAGTCAAAGATGCGCGAGATAATAAAGGTGCAGAGGGGCGACCCCAAAGTAAGGGCGGAAGACCTGAAGCCCGGAAGGTTCAAGAAGGTGGTGAGCGACAGTTCCGGAGGCAGGGTAAAGGCAATAGACAATTCCATAATCTCCAGAATCGCCCGCAGCGCCGGTGCGCCGAGGAACCGGGGCGCAGGGATATGGATAGAAAAGAAAGTGGGCGATAAGGTAAGCGCCGGCGAGCCACTCTTCACAATATATGCAGAGAACAAGGCTAAGCTTGGCCATGCCGTCCGTCTTTTGAAGGAAGGGCCATATACAATTAGATAGACTCAATCAATATGTAATCTTACTGCCCTTGATTATATTAAAGGATATTGAATATCTGCTGTCTACTCTCCTTTGTATCTCCCTATATATGGAATCCAGCTCGCCAGGCCCGTCGGAGCTGAAATCATAGAGGGTTATATCTATATTGTCCCCTCTCACGAGTATATTGCCCAATTCGACATCTTGGTAGCTTCCGCCATCAAAAAGCCGCCTAATTTCCCTACCCGGCGCCCGTATCGTCATGTCCTCATAGCTAAGCCATGCCAGAGGCATTGCCAGTATCAGTATTATAACTAAAGAATAACGTATGAATTTCTTTACAGTCCCCTGCGTCAAATGATAATCACTCGCAAGATGTATGTGGTCTTTTTGCGGGCCAGCGAACCAGAAGACCAGAACCATCGCAAGGACTATGCATAATATATTTATAAGCAGAAGAAGGAAGGAGCCCAGGAAAAATAAGGGGTTTAGGAAAACCACACTTAGGCCTATGGCCGCCATTACCGGAATGAGTGCTGCCGCGACCATCACGCCCACTATGCCTACTCCCCTGCCGCTGACCAGCACATAGCCGCCTGCAGCCCCCGCGGCAAAAGCTATGAGCAGGTCGAATATCCCCGGCAGCATCCTCAGCTGGAGAGAGGGATTAATATCGATACCCGGTATCATTAATCCCAACGCGGCTGCGGTTATTATCGCCACACCAACGCCCATACTTTCTGTCTTTATACCCTCTTTAAACAAATCCATGCGGTTCATGACCACACCGACGGAGATACTCGATATAGGCCCAAAAGCGGGCGCTATTATCATCGCACCCACAACAACGGCAACATTATCGGTTATCAAACCCAGTGCCGCTATGATAGTTGAGAAGAATATGAGTGCAAGATATTTTGAATCTATATATGAGTTGGTTTCGGCGTATTCTACTATGCATTCCCTGGCCGAATGCTCGCAGGTCTTTCTCTCCTTATCCGGCTCGCCTGGAAGTATTACCTCCGGCTGGGTTATTATGATGCCCCTGTTCTCACCTTCGCCAAACTTGAACTCTTCCTGGAATCTGCTTATAATTGACTCCATCTTATCGAGCGGCTGCCTTATGGTTATCCTGTCGCCGCTCACAGATCCAATGGCATTGTAGTCCTGGACTCCAAGTTCTTTAAGTATGGCTTCGCCCTTTGAACCCTCTCCGGGCCTGAGATGGACTTCGATTATCTGCATGCTTTTTATACTGGGCTGAGAATTAAAATAATGCATAATAAGCATGCAAGTCAATTATTTTTATACTTTACCCGTATATATCTAGCGGCGGGGTGGTAAGCAGGATGCCTTTCCTCCAGTTGGTATCTCGTTCTCCCCGCCACTTTTTCTTTTATAGCATACTCATTAGTATCGTTTTTATGCTTCTATTCGTAGTATTAACACCCGTTTCAAAGGAAACCCGACTGCACAATGGAAATAATCTCACCCAGGACTGCCTGCAGGTATCTTAGAGATATCAGTGATGCTCGCATGCAATTCCGCACACTCGATGGAAAGGAGCTTAAGAATCTTGTTGACCTTACCTGCTATCTCAAGGCCTGCGAAGACGAGCATTTTCGCCATCATGTAAGCCCACAGCACAACCATTTTTCGAACTGGGTAGACAATAGCATCCAAGACAAGCAGCTGGCATGCCAGATGTCGCTTGTTCTGGAGAAGAACCCGATGAGGATATTGGTCCTTAAGCGCATCAATATCCTTGTCCGGCATGCGACCCGCACTCCAAGGGGCCGGGAAAAGGCAAGGATGATACTGGAAAGCGCGAAGCTCCCCGAAGAGATGTTCATGACAAACGACGGCCGCTCAATATGCAACCTCTGGGAGCTTAAGCACTTTCTGGAGACTGCACCGGACCATTCCATAAAATATCATTTCCACGGAAACCGCAACGATTTTCACGAATGGGTGCGGGAGGTCATAATGGACTTAGAGCTCGCCGACCTGATATGGAATGCAGGCTGCCGTGAGGAGATTCTTGAACATGTCAGCGAGCGCATTTCCTACCTTGAAGGCTTTCGGGTACGCGAGCGGGATGACTCAGACCTTGCTTCAGTATTGCAAAAGGTACGCGAATATCCCTTGCCTATCTGCTCATAGCCCTTTTTTTAAGCTCCCTCTCAAATATGCGGGATTATGGACAAGGAGAAATACCGAATACGCAAAATACTCGACGTCCTGAAGAAGCAAAGAGGCAGGCACACCGAGCTTATAACTGTGTATGTGCCCCCCGAGACGGACATGAACCAGATTATAAACCAGCTCCAGCAGGAGCAGGGCACAGCCGTTAACATAAAATCAAAGCAAACCAGAAAGAATGTTACGGACGCACTCGAAAAAATCGTGCAGCACCTCCGCCTGTATAAGCAGACTCCCAAAAATGGATTGGCAGTCTTTTGTGGCGACATATCAGAGCAAGAAGGCCAGCAAGACCTTGAGCTATGGGCCATAGAGCCAAGCGAGCCTGTCGACGTCAAAATGTATAGGTGCGATCAAACATTCGTCACAGAGCCGCTTGAAAGCCTGATGTCGCCAAAGAACGCATACGCGCTTATAGCCATAGACAACAAGCAGGCTACCCTGGGGATGCTCAGGGGCGACAATTACTCTATTTTGGATACCATGACCTCGGGATATTCCGGCAAGCACCGCGCAGGTGGCCAGAGCCACAGGAGATTCGAGCGATTAATAGCAGAGGAGTCCCACCGCTTTAAACAAAGGGTCGCCAAGCATGCAGAGAACTTGTTTGTTCCGCACATCACAGACCTTGCAGGCGTTATAATAGGCGGTCCCGCGGGCACAAAAGACGAGTTTATTGAGGGGCCATATCTCCATTACCTGATAAAACAAAAGATAATTGCAGTCAAGGATATCACATATACGGACGAATCCGGAGTCAGGGAGCTGGTCAACCAGGCCACGGAAGATGTCAAGGACGTCGAGGCTGCAGAGCACAGGAAGTATCTGCAGAAGTTTATGAAGCTTCTTGTAAAGGAGCAGGGCATGGTGGCATACGGGTTGAAGGAGATAGAGAAAGCGATGGATTTGGGTGCTGTCGACGTGGTCCTTCTCTCACAGAACCTTGAGGAGGATGTGATAAACCGGATTATAGAACAGGCCGAGCTTTCCGGGGTGAAAGCAGAGATAGTCAGCGATGCGTTTGAAGAAGGCAACCAGCTATGGGTGGCATTTGGCGGGGCGGCAGCG
>CAYMNU010000050.1:0-2249 GCA_964391885.1 uncultured archaeon
ACAAGGCTATTGCCGATATTGACTTTGGGCTTAAGAGAATTGAAGTCACTAAGGCAGGGCATCGAAGAAATATTTACAAGCGTTAATAAGCACAAGAAATACTGTAGGCCCGAGATTTTGTGCCTTTTGCTTTCTTATAGCCAATGAGACTTAAGCCGCCTCGGCCTTCTTAAGTTCAAAAATAGGTTTTTAAGTATCTAGTTCCAAATATGGAACATATGTTCCAAAAAAAGAACGATATGGAAATCGTGCTGGCGCTTCTGAAGGGGGAGAGGCATCTAAGAGCCATGTCTAAGGCAATTGCCATACCATTGACAACAGCAAAGCGATCTGTCGACGCGCTTATAGAGGGGAATGTCCTGGATGCGCGAAGAGTAGGAAAGAACCGCATGTTCAGTCTAAAGAAATCGCTGGAGGCAAGGGAATACGTATTTTCAGCGGAACATTATAAGGCGTTAAAATCTCTTGCCATCTATCCAAGACTAGCGCCAGTAATCGAAGACGCATTGGCCGGGTGTAGGGGAATGGTTATACTTTTCGGCAGCCATGCAAAGTTCACGGCGAATGGTGGGAGCGACATAGATTTATACTGCCTGCGCGGTAAAGTAAGGGGGGCAAATGTCAAGAACGGGGAGTTCGGGAAGAGCCTTTTGGTTAAAGAGATAGTTAAGGACCATGTGATATTCAGGGGGGTCGAAGAATTTTATGAAAGAACGGGATTTTTTGAAGAAGGCCGTTAAGGCGAGGCAGTTGGAAATTGTCGAAGCGTCTGAGAACATATATGAATCTTATCTTAAGAAGTCCGATAATTGCCTCAAAGCCGCCGAGCTGCTTATAGCCAACGGGTTATATGAGAATTCTGTCTCCGATTCGTATTATGCAATTTACAATTCGATTACTGCACTCTTGAGAAAAGTGGGCATAAAATGCGAGAATCATGCGGTTTCCATATCCCTGCTGGAAACCTTATTTTCTGAAACGGTGTTGAGGGATATCGCATCCAAGGCCAGGGAGTCTCGAATTGATTCCCAATATGAGATTGATGTTTCGGCAAGCAAGGCAAAGGCTGTGGAGCTGCAATGCAGGGCTGAAAACTTTGTGACTGCTGTGCGCATGGTTTCCAGGAAGCTAACCAACGAGAAATCAGAGAAAATCAGGCAGAAGCTGGGTGGAATTATCGGGTAAATCGCTTAATGACTTTATTGTAAACCCTTAAGCCGCCTCGGCCTTCTTGAGGATTACCGTCTCGACGTGGCTCGCACCGGGGAGCTTGGCCTTGGCTTTCCTGAGAGCCTCCTTGGCGACTGCGTCTTTGCCTTCGGGCACCGATATTGACATTATTATCTGGCCCTTGTGGACGCGCGCGGCCTTTCCCACGGGCTTGCCGAACGCCTGCCTCATGCCCGTCTGGACACGGTCGGCGCCGGCGCCTGCAGCCATCTTGTTTTCCCTCATGACGTGGTGGGGGTAAGTTCTGATCTTCATATAAAAGCCCTTCTTTCCGAGCGCCTTCTCGACGCATCTTGTCGAGGTCTGCCTGGCCGCCTCCAATGCATTGTGGCGGAGCTGGATGTCCCCGTCGCTAATCATGTCGATGCGGATACCCCATGCGCCGTTGGGGTCGCCCATGTCAAACTTGTTTATCTTCATCCCAGGGATACCTGTTATGAATGACTGTGACGGGTTGTTCGAAACCCTTGTGTAAGGCTGGCTGTCCCAGCGATAGCAGTGTGCTCGTCTAAGGCCCATAGTTATGTATTTTAAGCAGAAAGTGCGGGATTTTAGAAGATTGGAGTATAAAAAAGCTAAGGGGGTTTTATATGTAGGTGGGATGGAAATATTTGCAGGGATTCTTCCCTTAGACGGAAGGAAGTCGTGTGAAAAAACTATACTGAACGGGCGGATTGTGAGGGGAGCGTTCAAAGGCGTTTACATAGGTTTTGTCGAATTTCAGCGTGGAAGGTCTTTTATCCTGAAAACCTCAAAATAAATCATGAAAAGAGCGTATACAGTCATCGTGGAAAAGGATGAGGATGGGGTATATATAGCGGAAGTCCCCTCATTGCGCAGCTGCTATACCCAGGGTGAATCAATAGAGCAGGTCATGGAAAGGATAAAAGAGGTAATATGCCTTTGCGAGAAAGAGGAAGAGCCCGAGAATCTTGAGTTCGTCAGTCTCCAGAGGCTGGAGATGGCCGCATGAAACTCCCGATACTTTCTGCCCGAGAGGTCATCAGGATCCTTGAGAA
>CAYMNU010000051.1:0-7122 GCA_964391885.1 uncultured archaeon
GGCCATTTGCTCTGCGAATTTGATTTGCCCGCTGTACTGGGCACTTTGCATATTACATACGATTCCCTCGATGCCGCCACCAAGCCCGCCCATCAGGAAGAAGACAGCTATGATTAGTACGACTGCTACAATAGCCACGATGGCTATTATTAGGGGTAGTTTTGAGCTCCCTCCAGACTGTTTTGGCTGTGCGTATGCTGCAGGCTGCGAATAGGACTGTGGCGCTGTTTGTGTAGGCGCAGCACTTACTGGCGCAGCCTGCTGTACTGGCTCGGTAGGCTGCTGGAGAGAATCCTGAGCTTGCATCTGCGCGCCGCAGCCGGCGCAGAATGAGCTTCCTACAGGGACTTCTTTACCACATTTCGGGCAGAACATTTTATTTGCAAATAACTTAATGGTGTGTTCTATAAAAAGTAATTAGGTATACAAAAAATAAAAAAGAGAAGAAAAGCCGGGCAAACCCCGGCTTAGACAAAAACAGGACTAATAGTCGTACATACCTGCCATGTCTTCTAAATCTATTATCTCCGCACCCGCGGGAATCTCGAAGGTACTGTCCGGGAATCCTGCAACATTCCTGCAGTCAAAGGTCATTGCAACATCAGGCATGTCATACAACTCTTGCAAATCCTCTGGCCCGCTGGGAAGATCCTTGAACTCGGTAGAGTCTTCAGGGCTGTCTATCTTCATCCAAAAGTCCATTAGCTCATTGTATACATAGAAGGTACTTCCATCCGAAGTCAGCATGGTCATGTCAAACATGTCGTATATGGTTATATCGCCGCGGTACTTCGTGGTGCCGACCATCTTCAGGTTCATTTCAATGGGTATCATGCCCTGCTCATCAGCATCAACTGTCATGCTTATGTCACACTCAATGGGTGCGTCATAGTCCAAGCCTAATCCGTCTGCAGGCGGCTGTGCCGGAGGCTGAGCGGGCGGCTGTGCTGGTGCCGTTGGCTCACCGGGCTGCTCTGGTGCCGGAGGCAATCCAGAGTATTCCGGAGCAAGGGGATACACGTCGTCATTCAACACTGGTGGCTGAGGGGGGCTGCTCGTTATAACGACAACTCCCGCTACCGCACCGATCGCTACTACAAGAACCACTACTATTATTATCGGTTGCATTTTGGTACCTCAAAAATTATAGTTTCTTACGTCCCGTTTAATAAAAATCAGTGCCCTATACTGCACCATTTTATATCAAATAATAAAAATAAATTAAGAAAAAAAGAAAAAGAGGGCGTTTGCCCTCTATGCCCCATAGAGTGCAGCCATATCCTCTTCCATCTCCTGGATGGTCTTGACTACTGCGCCTGCCGGTGGCATGAATTCACTGTCTGCTATGTCCCCTGTGGCTTCACACGAAACCTCTGGTGCAATGCCTCCTACCATCATCGAGTCACTTGGATTGGACGTCATCTCGGCTTCTATTTCTTCAGCGCTCATGCCCATAATGCGTTCCATGTCTGACAAATCAGTCCCCATAGTAGCCATCTCCGTGATACTTGTTTGAATCCACACATCCCCGAACATTATAGGGAACATCATGTATAACGTGTCTCCGTTAACGAGCGCGACTAGGTCAACTGCCATTCCAGCTTCTTCCATGGATATTTCCATGCTCAGCTTATCCGGCTTCTCTATCTTGATTATGCCTGTTGCACTTGTTTCTGATTCTGGGTCTTCAGCGCTTATCTGGCATATCACATTGCCTGTGGGTGTTGTTGGAAGGCTAGGCGAAGGCACGGGGGCCGGAGGAATAATCGCATCATCCCCTGGCACGATTTCCGGCACAACCGGAGCTGCCTGTTCGCCTCCCATCAGAAATACGACTGCCACTATCGCTACTACTGCCACTACCAATAATACTACCATGAGTATCAGCATATTTTGTTGCATTTTTAAAACTCCTCTGAGTTGGCTTTACTAATGCTATGTTTAATAAAAATCACTCTCTAAGTAAGCAAACAATCAAAAATGCAAATCAAACCTTCACCTTCGGTGAAGGGTCTTTGCATTTTTCACATGACCTAGACAAAATCTCAAAATGCAAATCGGACTTGCACCGAAGGTGCAAGGTCTTTGCATTTTTTCATAAACAAAGGACAACTATCAAAAATGCAAATCGGTATAGTCGGGGCGCCCAACCAGGGCAAGAGCACCTTCTTCAACGCAGCTACGCTTGCGGGCGCCGAGATGGCGGACTACCCCTTTACGACGATAGGCGCGAACCAGGGCGTCGGATATGTTCGCATAGAATGCGTATGCACCGATTTCAAAAAGCAGTGCAATCCCCGGCAAGGCTTTTGCAAAGAAGGGCAGCGCTTTGTGCCAGTCACGCTTCTGGATGTCGCAGGTTTGGTGCCAGATGCCTACATGGGAAAGGGATTGGGAAACCAGTTCCTTAATGACCTTTCACAGGCTTCGGCGCTCATACACGTCATCGACGCGTCGGGGAACACAAACGACTCGGGAGAAAAAGTCAAGGGTTACGACCCCTGCAACACCGTCAGCTTCCTGGAAAAGGAGATAGACTTGTGGTATGAAAGCATCCTTGACAAGAACTGGGAGAAGTTCGCCAGGAGAATCAAGATGGAGAAAGGAAAGCTCTCTGAGCAGATTACCATCCAGTTCGCCGGCCTGGGCGTGAAAGAAGAGCAAGTCATAGAGGCTATGTCCAAGGCCAGCCTTCCCGATGACGCAATTGCCTGGAGCAAGGAAGACCTCCTAAGATTCGCCACGCAGCTGCGCCACCAGGCCAAGCCCATGCTGATAGTGGCGAACAAGATAGATGTCGAAGGAGCATGGGAGAACTATGAAAGGATGAAAAAAGAGTTCCCGGATTATAAAATTATACCCGCATCATCCGAAAGCGAGCTTGCCCTGAGGCGGGCCGAGAAAGCAGGAATAATAGAATATGTCCCCGGCGACTCTAAATTCATAATCAAGGAGGGCGCCAAGCTTAATGACAAGCAGAAGCACGCACTTGAGCAGATACGGAATTACCTAAACAGGCACAAGTCCACAGGGGTGCAGCAGGCGCTCAATACTGCTGTCTTCGAGCTTCTTGGATATATCGCTATTTTTCCAGGCGGCGTCAACAAGCTTGAGGACTCTCAGGGACGCGTTCTCCCCGATGTGTTTTTGCTGAAGCCCGATTCCGAGGCAATAGACTTCGCGTACACGCTGCACAGCGACTTCGGCGACAAGTTCATCTGTGCCATTGACGTGAAGACAAAGATGAAGATGGCAAAGGACCACAAGCTGAAGCACCGCGACGTGGTCGAGTTGGTTTGCGGGAAGTGAGAGAAGCCTTTTTAATAGTTATACCAAGAAAGTATAACCATGGGGTTCGTGACTGTAAACTCAAAGGCTCTTGTGGTGATACCCAAGAATGTCAGGGACAAAGCCCAGATTTATCCCGGCGACAAGCTCAATGTCGACTATGACGAGGAATCCGGGGCTGTGATGATGAAAAAAATAGAGGGCATCGCAGAGCTGAGCAAAGGCATATGCGGCATTTGGAAAGACAATAAATTCACTCTTGAAGAGGAAAGGGAGACGGCAGATGAAAGAATTGACAAACTACTTAAAAACAAGCTTCAACAAAAGGGCCTTGTTTGATACGGGCATGATAGTTGACTTTCTGGTCGGCGACAAGCGTGCAAATGCCTTCTTTGAGGAACATGTCTTCACAGGCCAGTTCACCCCCGTCATCTCATCCCAGACCGTTTCCGAGCTCTTCATGGCCACGCGGAACAAAAAGGAGGAGATGGCTCTTGAGCAATGGCTTTCAGGTGTCTTTGACATGGCAGAAGCCAGCTATTCGATATCAAAAGATGCTGGTATAATCAAGAGGAGCTGTGGTATCAGGGCATCGGAGACTGCAATCGCGGCCACCGCCAAGTCGCTTGGCATACCGCTTGTGACTACAATCCCGGAGGCATACCGCAGTTCGGGCATCAAGACATTCAAGCCTTATTAGGCAAATTCCCCCTAGGGCATGCCAAAACTTGTTTTTATAAATTAAGCCCTTAACTTATCATGGCCTTTGAGGAAATCTGGGCGCCCTTCGTGGTGATGCTGCTGTGGGCAGTATTCCTTTTTCCCGCAGTATATGTTTTGGATATGATACGCCAGAAGGCAGATCCCCAAACAGCGGGGCGGAAATTCTTGTTAATACTGATGATGTCATATCTCATAGCAATGGCGTCATATCCCCTCGCAATCTCCGAGGAATTTTTGCCCTTTAATTCTGCCACCGGCAGCTATGCCATGGCTGTATTGTTCATCTTTGCGATTTACCTTGTAGTCTTCAACAAGACCAAGGACGATTAAACGATGGGGAAAATACGTGCCATACTTGTATTGGCGGTTTTACTTGTGAGCAGCTTTCCGGTGGGCCTAGCGCAGGAGACTCCCACCGAAGTCGATGAAACTCCTATTGTCAGTTCAGACCCTAGTCCCAGTCCAGACCCTAGTCCAGGCACAAGCGGCGAAACAGTTTCCTTCGACTGCGGCATAGGGAAGCTCACGCATACTGATGTGCAAAGCATAGTCAACAACATATATGGTGATGGCTTCCAAAGTCGCTTCGACGTCTCGCCCGGGCCCGGCAGAAGCCTGGAGGAGAATGTCGAGGAAGTAATGTCAAAGACTCCACAGGAAATAATGGATGACCACGAGAGAAGCACCAACCCCAACGCTCCAGGGGCCAACATCAGCGAGGGCGAGATTGCCACTGCCGACGGGAATCGAAAATACAACTTCAACACTGGCTGCCAAAGCTGCGATTATTTCCCCTTCACGTCGGGAACCGACACACCTTACCTCGCATGTACTAAGGGTATTACAACCCGTGTAAGCTACTGCAAGGATGATGTTTCTGAGTGCACACCCCAAATAGGCGAGAACAACACGCTTCTTGGTGATGCTGCAGAAGGGATAGGCTCGCTTTTCGGTGGCGGTCCCGACCACGACCAGCTGCTTGCCATAGACGATTTCAAGTTCTTCCAGAGGAACGGGGCATACTCGCCGACAAGCTTCAACTCACTGATATATTCCAATACCCAGAAGTTCTACGACAACTGGCTGCCGGTTGCGACGGTCATATCTATAATACTGCCTTCGCCGTTGAGTGCAGTGGGGCGGCAAAAGATAAAGAGGTGGGGCGGACAGGTATCGGACTGGTTCCACTCCTTAGGCAAAAGGGCGGATGTGGGTGTGGATACAGTCAGCATGTCGCGTTATGCAGGGGGCAACATGGTTGCAAGCAGTAAGACTATTTCTAATTCCTTGGTAGTCTCACCATCTGAAATGGCTCGCGGAGTCGGGGCAACGCCCGCCGTGGCAATGGACCCAACAGCATTTGATGCTGCCCTTAGAGCCACGAAGGAGCAGAACGATTTGGCCCTGAGGGCATATGCCGACGTGACATCGAGGATGCAGACAGATGCGCTCAAAGGCCTAACTCCAGATACTTATAACCTAAACGCTTTCCAGCAACAATTCAATGAAATCGCAAGTGCTGCAGCCCAGAAGGGCAGCAAAGTAGATCCGGGAGATGCAAGAAAGCTGCTTGACAACTATTATACTATAAATGTCAAGAATGCCAATGCTGCTAATCTCAAGGCGCAGATACTGCGGAAGAATGAATTAGGTACAATAAGCGCAGATCAGATGCAACAGCTTTTGAAGGGCGTTGGTTTGAAGCCTGGCTATATAACCGAAGCTTCCGACATCCTAAGGCTGGCCGGCAATCCTGCCACAGAGCCGCAGGCAGTTAGTAGGCTTAGCTCGCTACTAACCGAGGCTGGTTTCACAACAAAGGCGACACGGGAGACTTCGTCAGAAGTTGCACAGAGAATAATTGCCGACTATAAGATTGAGCTTGTCACACGGAGCCATGACGATGCCCTCAAGGCGGTTGCCGACAGTCTCAATCACTGGGATATCGGCCAAAGCGAGCTAGAGTTGATTTTAGGTGGCAAGAAGTCACCTGAATTCTATTCCGGGATTGCCGAAAGTCTGATACGGGAGGGGGATGTAGCAGCCGCCAATTTCAAGCAGCTTGGTCACATAACGGCCGCGCAGGAAGGGCTTTTCAAGAGGCTGGGCAGGGTTATGATTGGCCAGACAACAACCCGGGGGCAAAGGGTCACGCGGGCCCTTTTCGAGCTTGGTATAGTATATCCCACCGCATTCGCCCCGGCGGCGAACACAGTAGGTGCACAGCAGATTGTGTTTTCGATAGGACAGTCTGCCAAAAATCCCGCTAATATAGAGGAGTATCTCAAAGGCGAACCGCCGTATTTGGAAATACTCACGAACCAGCGATCCTACCTAAGCGGATGGCAGCACATACTCAGCGTCATACGTGTACCCGAAGTCGTCGACCGTTGGTTCACCTTCCTCCAGTGGCGCTGGTCGGGAGATCCTGAGAAACCTCAGGAAGTGACCTACGAGGAGATGTGCCGGGGAGATGGCAATGCAGTAAAAGATACCATATGGACATTCAGGACTGGCAAGGGCGACGATCGATTGGTCCTCACAGACGGCACGCTTCGGGTAGCCATATCGGGCAAGGGCCCGATGATAATAGAGTCGCAGGGCACTGCGCATAGCTACACTACTGAAAAAGAGCGCAGTGAATGTCAAGTAGATATAATCGTAAAGACGCACGGAGTCGATATAGTAGCCCAAATCTGGAGCAGCAAGGGTGTTTCATTAGATGCACTTTCTGATTTAATGGGTTCACTAACCGGAAGGCGCTCTCCCCAGATGGTCCAAAGTGGGGGTGACGGCATACGATTTGACGATTATATAAACCTGCCTGAGGGCGAAACGCGCTGTTCCATGTTTTCTTTAGAGGGCTTCGACGAATTCTTTAGCTCCGCCGGCTTCGGCCTGCTCGCGCAGTCTATACCCTTGATGGATCTCGCTACTATGCCGTTCCTAGCTTATTATATCAGCGAGTGCCGCGACACGGATTATTGGGTGCATTTAATGGTCGATACTGAGCAGGATGGCATGAGTATAATCAATGATCTCTTTAACCAGACTCAGACTACGATAAGCTCTGCAATAGGTGGCTCAGGAGAAACACAACCAGCAATTGTG
>CAYMNU010000052.1:0-1931 GCA_964391885.1 uncultured archaeon
ACTAGGTGGCAAGCTGTGCAAGGAATGTGAGATAAATGTGCTGCATGTGAATACAAAGGCGCATAGGAAGGCAGGCAATCGATACAGCTACACTACACAGGTGAGGGCTGAGAGCGGCAGCATCGTCAAGTCCGTCAGCTCAGAGGGCTGGGTGTTTAAGGATACGGTCCACGAAGCCTTTAAAAAGCTTGGGAAAGAACTGAAGAATCAAAGGAAGAGTTTTGTCTCCAGAATCTTCAAGAGGCTGAGATAGAAAACAGATATTCTTCAAATATGCGGGCGATGCGCTCATCCCTTATAACGACGCTCGCCTCGCGGTTTTTGTCTATTGCGTAGTAAGACCAGTTAGTGGAGCCGACAATTACAGTCTTCCCGTCTATTATTATCAGCTTGCAGTGCATAGAACCATCCATATTTACCAGCTTCGCAGGCACGTTGTTTTTCTGAAGGTGTGCCAGGGTTTTCTTGTTGTGGTCGTACCAGTCATCCATCACTACAGATACTTCGAGTCCACCGTTCCTTGCAGATATGAGTTGGTTTATGAGCTTATTGGCATTTGAATCGCTGTATTGAGGGCTACTCTGATAGCTCATGGAAAACATGGCCATATGGATGCTTTCCTTCGCACCTGAAAGCAGTTCTGAGACGCGAGGATAGTAATCCCTGTCCGTGATTACCTCAACAGAGCCGTCTACAAGGACCATCGGGCTGAAGACATAATAAACGGACTCGGCCACGGCTACGCCAATGAGAAGGCCAATGCATAGAAGGATGGCGGGACTCTTTTTCAAGTCCACGGTTAACTAGAAGTATTCAGATGTAATAGTTATCCAAGAACAAGATTATTCTAACAGGATAACCCAATAGTTGGAGGGTTACGCACTCAAATACTTCTTCGCATAGAGGAGCAGCTTCGGCTTCTTCACAAGCATCTTCAGCAGGAAGCCGGTCTTGCCGTGCTGCAGGTCTTCGACCATCTCAGGCTTCATGTTGTCGGCGAACCAATTGAAATCAGCGTCGCTCAAGCTTTCGACGAAGTGCCTCACCTTGAGGTGCTTTATCATTTTGACTCCGTCGGTTTCCCTCCATTCTTTCTCATACTGCATAAGCCTTTCCTTGGAGTAATCCTTCTGCTCATGGCCTTCGGCGGCCACCCTCCCCAATATCTGCGCTGCATAAAGGTTCGTGGACATTCCGCCACCGTGAATGGGGCTTACCTGGTGCGCCGAGTCGCCCACAAGAGCCAAGTTATCTGTAACAAAACTGTCTTCGATTTTTCCGCAAACAGGTATGCCTCCCGCATTGACTTCAACGGGCGACGCACCCTTAAAATGCTCTGGATGAGATGCTATGAACCTATCCAGATATTCCCTGGCGCTCCTCTTTGCGTTTTCAGTGCTTATGATGCCTATGCCCACATTGAACAGGCCGTCGCCCTTTGGGAATGCCCAAAGATAGCCCTTGGGCGTAATCTCAGTGCCAAACCACATATGTATCTTGGCTTCCTCGACGCCCTCGACGCCTGCCATCTCATACTGGTAGCCGGATATGTAATCTTGCAGTTTATTGACCGTCTTTAGGCCTGCCATCCTTCCGACCATCGACTCGGTCCCGTCTGCGCCTATTATCAAGGGGGCGCTGAACTCCACATCATCGCCAAGGTAGTTTGCCTTAACTCCACTAAGCTTCCCCTCTTTTTTGACCAAATCGTAAACGCTTGTTCGGACCATATAATCAGCGCCCGCCTTAATAGCATCCTTAGCGAGGTGTTTTTCAAAGACCTTTCTTTCGAGAACATAACCCCAGGTCTCGTCTTTAGAGAACGAGACATGCTTGCCATTGGGTGACCAGAGCACTAAACCGTGTATCTCCTGGGCGCAGTACTTTGGGCTGTACTTGATGCCAGCCCTTGAGAAGCCTTTCATGCTCAG
>CAYMNU010000053.1:0-3620 GCA_964391885.1 uncultured archaeon
CTTTCATATCTCCCCCATCCTTGGATTTCTTATTAACTGCCTTGGCCATTTTCTTATTTGTAAAAATTAGAAGTATGTGCTTTTGAGAAGCGGCTGGCAATCCTCTCTCATACCGACGCAGTAGTAGGTGAGCTCCATGCTGTCGCCGAACTCCGCCGCGACCCTGTCAAGAATAAGCCTCTGGTTTATGCAGTCCGAGCAATTGAGCGGGTAGAATGCGTCAACCCTTACAACGCCGTCTTCAGGGCGGCAGCTTTCGAGGCCCGTGCGCGCAATGTTGAGTGCATAGCTAGTTGGTATATCTATATTTATAGTCCCGTTTTCTCCTCTGACAATACCAAGCGGCCCGCATAGCTCCTGAGGTTCGCCGTTGTTGAACATGCATGCGAACTTCTTAAGCATCAGCTCTTCAGTGCCTCGTGCAACTGTGCCGTTTAACTCCGCAGTCGCAAGAGTTGCTGTCACGACATCCTTGCAGTTCCAGACAAGCGCAGGGAAGCGGTTTATCTGGTCCAGCTTGAAATCGAAGATGAGGTTTGCATTGTACGCGTCATATGCCACCGGGCTGTCTTTTATTGACTGGAAACTAAGCGCCAGTTTTCCAGGGCCGACGACATCGACATATATATAGACGCCGCCGAAAATCGCGGATTCCGGGATTCTTGTCTCTGTGGTGACTATGCCCTTCGTGAAGCCGCTCTTTGTGTAGCTGCCGTTTATAGTAGTCTTTGCATAGCCGTCGCCGATTTCCAAAGAATAGGGATAGTCTGTGCCATCGCAGTTAAGGGTCTTGGGGGCATCGTATATCGCCCTGATGCGAGAGGTCTTATTGTAGTTTTCTGATATTAGCTGCGCGACAACGAACTGCTCATTGAACTGCCTTGCGCACTCTTGCAGGGCATTCGCGCTTATGACTGTTTGGGACGCAACGAATGCCTGCGGAGTTTTCATCTTGCCGTCGAGGCCCATGTACTTCAGGTTTAGTTCAGAATCCAGCATGACGTCAAATGCAGAATATTCTTCAGACTCGATAATCGGAAAGCTGACAAGGTAGTAGCTCTCATTCTTAGAGATAAGGCCCTGGGTCCTGAGGATTACAAAACCGTTTGAGTTCTCGGAAAGCGTCATTGCATCTGAAGCTGCGGCAATGGCGGAGCCCGATACTTCGGCGTCCGAACGCCCGGGCGGGGACATGACCAGCATCAAACCCGCAATCACGATTAAAGCGGCGAATGCTATTATTACATAGAGCATTATGCTCCGGGGCTGCTCGATTTCTGGGGGGGTCTCATTTTTAGCTGCGGAGCTCTCATTTTTAGCTGCGCTAGCCTCGCCTTTCGCTAGCTTCTGCGTCGCTTTTCCTGCTTTCGCTTTCTTGGCAACCATTTCAAACTTTGTAATTTGTAACTGAAGCTATAAATACCTTTGTTTGAAAAGAGTTAGGAGAGTTGGCAAAATCGAGCTATGCAAGCTTTTTCTCCATGAGAGGTATTATCTCCCCGGCCTGCGCTCTGCCCTGCATCTTTCTCATGACCTGGCCCATCAGGAAGTTGATGGCACCCTTGTTGCCAGACTTATAATCCTGCACGGGTTTTGGGTTCTCGCTTAGCACATCCACGACCGCTTTTTCGAGGGCGCTTTGGTCTTTCACAACGGTCAGCCCCTCCTTGTCTGCAATTGCTTTTGGAGATTCCCCGGAGTCCATTATCCGCTCCAAAAGTTTCTTCGCGACTATATCGGTTATGCTTTTATCCCCTATCATACCCAGCAGCTCTGATGCGATTTCAGGCGTCAGCTTTGTCTTGGCGATTGACATGCCCCTGTAATTGAGCTGCGCCAGCAGCTCTTCGCATACCCATTGCGCTGCGAGTTTAGAGTCTTGGGCCTGGGCAAGAGTCTCAAAGAACAGTGCAATTTCCTTATCATTCGTGAGCACCTTGGCATATTTTTCCGACACTCCGTATTTCTCTTTGAATCTGGACCTCATCTCCTGAGGGGTTTCGGGCTTTGCGGTCTTCAGTCTTGAGTCCAGGGTATTGTCTATGAGCAATGGCGGCAGGTCAGGGTCCGGGATATACCGGTAATCCTCGACAGACTCCTTCTTCCGCATCAAGTAAGTCTCGCCCTTCTCGTCGTCCCAGCCGCGGGTCTCCTGCTCCACGCACCCGCCTTTTGCCAGTATCGCTTCCTGTGCTGCAATCTCGTATTCGATGGCCCGGTGGATGCTGCGTATGGAGTTTACATTCTTTGTCTCCCGTCGGTTTCCGCCATTGACCGAAACATTAACGTCTGCCCGGATTATGCCTTCCCCTTCTAGGATAAGGTCCGAGTATTCCAGCATTCTAACCAGCTCTTTCATGAATGCGCGGGCCTGCTCGGCGCTTGTCATGTCGGGGGCCGTGACAATTTCAATAAGAGGTACTCCGCTGCGGTTATAATCGACAAGGCCTTTTGCCAGGTTGTATTGCCCGGGGTCTTCCTCTAAATGCACCTCCCATATGCCAATATCATTAAATGAGCCATCCTCGAAGCTGAAAACACCCTTCTCGCCGATGGGCTCTGAGGTTATCTGGTAGCCTTTTGGCAGGTCGGGATAGTTGTAGTGCTTCCTCTTCATGAAGATGTTCTTCTTGGGGATGTTGCAATTAAGGAGATGCGCTATCGTTATGACGGATTCCAATGCGCGTTGATTGACTGGCCTGGGCTTCACGCCGGGCATGCCTGTGCAGATCTCGCATGTGAGGCTGTTCGGCTCGTCGCTGTCGTGGTAGCTCGTAGGGCAGTCGCAGAAGAGCTTCTTTTCTGTCTTAAGCGGTACGTGGATCTCCAGGCCTATCTTCACTGCGGTCATCGCGTATATTTGGAGTGATGATTTTATAAAATAGCTAAAGCAGCTAAAGTAGTTAAATACGCTAAAGCCAAGAATATAAGGTTCGGCTATGCGAATGCCAGCCAGAGGTTGAAGAGCAGCATCAATAGCCCGAGTATAAGGCACACCTTGTTGGCCAACCGGTCTTTTGATGCAAATACCCTTAGGCCGTAGTGGGCTTTTTTCCAGGGGTGCAGCAGCGGGACCCCGGAATGCGTGAAGAAGTCTAGGAATATATGCGCAGAAACTGCTACCAAAATTATAAGCGCATATTCCGGGCGGAATCCGGAAGCAATGAAGGCCGCAAGCGAGAATATCACCGCTGAAAAAGGCGAGTGGCTAAACCATGCGCGGTGGCGGAAAGGCCTGTCGAAGTCAGGGAGTATTGAAAGAAATGCCGCCAATACCAAAAAGATAGGTTCAGTGGTAAAGAAGGATACGGCGCCTAAGCCAAAGAAGAGGTGGGCAAGCAGGAGCATGAGATAGTTTGAATGAGGGGAGATTTAAGCTTGTCTACAGCCATCGCCAAACGCCCCCAGGCACTTCTGGGAATCGTCATAGAACCTTTCTTTTGAGACCTTATTGTAAAGGGGCCTGCCATATTTCCCGCCACCGCCTGAATCGTATTCCATGCGCCCCTGGCGGAAAGATGCTATAATATCGCCCGCAATCTCGTCCTGTTTTTTGATGCAGGAGATGTCTTTGTCTATGAGTATCTTTATCTCGTTGCCGAACTTTTTAACCATGCAGT
>CAYMNU010000054.1:0-4382 GCA_964391885.1 uncultured archaeon
AAATATGCTAGTGGTGGACTGCTCAGAAGGTATCTCAATTATTGAGGGTGATGAGGAAGAGGAACATCTTGACGAAGAATATGAAGGGGATCATGGCCATGGCAGCGACCCTCACATCTGGAACTCGCTGAGAAATGCGAAGGTAATGGTGCAGAACATATATGAGGGCCTCGTTGAGCTGGACCCAGAGAACGAGGCGTATTACAAGCAGAACAGGGACAGCTACCTTGCGGAGCTTGATGCGCTCGATGAGAAAATTGCATCCTCGCTTGTGGGAGAGTCCAGAAAGATAATGGCTTACCATGACTCATGGGCATATTTCGCCAAAGACTACGGGCTTGAGATAATACCTATAGAGGCTGGTGGCAAGGAGCCCACGCCGCAGGATATGGCAGCGCTTGTGGACCAGGCGAAGGCGCACGATATAACTACTATCTTCGCTTCACCCGAATTTAGCATAAGGAGCTCTGAAGCTATTGCAGCGGAGATAGGCGGCAGCGTGGCTTTGGTCAGCCCTTTGGAAAGGGATTATCTTAAAAATATGGGGAAAGTTGCAGAAGCCTTTGCAAGAGTATAGCTTTTCTTCCCCTATTGTCTAAGCCTCCGAATGGAAAAATTGCTTGAGCTGAAGGGAGTCTCACTTAGCCTGGGAAGCACGCAAGTATTGAAGGATATAGATTTCTCTGTAGATGCGAATGATTTTATCGCCATAATAGGGCCCAACGGCGGCGGAAAGACGACGCTGCTTAAAGTCATCCTGGGGATGCTGAAGCCTGATAAAGGCGAAGTCAGGGTCATGGGGAAAGAACCCAAAGAAGGAAGGAAACTTATAGGGTATTTGCCCCAATACGGCCGTTTTGACATGCAGTTCCCCATAAGCGCGATGCAAGTGGTCATGATGGGAAGATATGCCGGCCCTTTTAAGCGATATGTGGAAGACGACAGAAAAGCAGCGGAAAATGCGCTCAAAACTGTGGGCATGCTGGAGTTCAAGGACCGCCAGATAGGGGGGCTCTCGGGCGGCGAGCTGCAAAGAGTTCTCCTTGCAAGGGCGCTGTCAAGGGAGCCGAAGCTCCTTCTGCTTGACGAGCCCACCGCCAGTGTGGACCAAAGAATGCAAAAGTCCTTCTACGAGTTATTGGGCAGGCTGAAGAAGCAGTCTGCGATAATCCTAGTCAGCCACGACGTCGGGGCCGTATCAAGCCATGTCGGGAGCGTGGCCTGCATGAACAAAGAGCTGGTCTACCACGGCCCGCCGAAGAACATGGGAGAGGCGCTTGCCAAGGCCTATAAGTGTCCAATAGAGCTAATCGCGCACGGGGCTCCCCACAGGGTATTTGAAAAGCACGAAAAATGATAGAGCTACTGGAATATGAATTTATGAGGAACGCGTTCATGGCTGCTCTGCTGGTAAGCCTGGCATGCGGGATAGTGGGCACATACGTTTTTGTGAAAAAAATAGTATTCATAAGCGGGGGAATAGCTCACAGCGCCTTTGGGGGGCTGGGAATCGGCTATTTCCTAGGGATTAACCCCCTGCTTGCTGCAATACCATTCAGCATCTTTTCTGCGATAGCCATAGGCATCATAAGCCTGGGCAAGAAGATAAGCGAGGACAGCGCCATAGGGATGCTCTGGAGCGTGGGGATGGCGACCGGGGCCATATTCATATATCTCAGCCCGGGCTTCGCCCCGGACCTTTTTGGCTATCTCTTTGGCAACATACTGAGCGTTCCGGCGGGGGATCTCATGCTAATGCTGGTGCTCAATGTCCTAATAGTGGCTGCAGCGCTTGTCTTCTACAGGGAGTTCGCCTACATCTCATTTGACAGCGAGTACGCATCCGTCGTGGGGGTAAGGGATAAGCTCATGTATATCATCTTGCTCTGCATGGTGGCGCTGAGCGTTGTGCTGCTGATAGGCTTTGTGGGCATAGTGCTGGTCATAGCCCTTCTGACGATGCCTGCGGCCATATCAAGGAGGTTTACAAACAGTTTGGAGAAAATGATGCTTTTGTCTACTCTTGTGGGGGCTTCGGCCACGGTTTCAGGGCTGCTGGTTTCATTCTACATGAACCTGCCCTCAGGACCTGTGATTGTTTTGCTGCTGTTCTCCGCTTTCCTGGCATCTCTGGTGATTAAGCGAGCCTAAGGCAGCTCTATCGAAGAGAGCATCTGCACGTAGTAATCGAGGCGCTGTATCTCTTTCTCGAGCTTGTCGAGCGTGGAGCGTACCCGCTTCCTTTCGGCTGCAGGCAGTTTATCTATATTCCTGCGGTTCTCCTCAAACTCAATAAGCGACTCGGAGATGGTTTTTTTCACCCTTGTGACGATTGCTTTTTTTAGAATGTTCAAAAGGTCCCCATTGAGCTTGACATAGAGCTTCCTGTCACCCGACTTCTTGACCTTTTTAATCACTTCCATGACCTCGAGGAAATCGAGGCTTAGGGATATCATGGATGAGGAATAGCCAGTCTCCTTGGCAAGCTCGTTAAGGGAAACAGGCTTGTCTTCTATGAGGAGCACTCCGATTATCTTGCCGTGGAGGGGGGAATACCCTATGGTCTGCGCTACCGAAGCGAAGTTCTCCAAAATCTGGGCTTCCAGCTTTTTCTCTGTGTTCATCCTAGGCTAAGATTAGACATTCCTAGAATTAAAGTGAAGCACAGCTAGGATTCAAGAAAGAAGGGATTTATTTCTCCTTGCTTATGCTGGGCTTGCCCCGCTTACCCATAAGGAGGAGAAGGGCGATTGCACCGATCACCACCAAAGCTATCCACAGCCATGAGAGATCGTCTGCAGGAGGCTTGGGCTTGGCAGGAGCTTCCGTAGGCTCTTCTTCCACGGGAGCAGGCTTCTCGGCAACCATTATTGACTTTCTCACTTCATTGCCGTCGGCATCCTCATAGCTGAATACCCATTCGCCGGGCATGTTCGGGACGAATGATATTGAACCATCAGCCAAAGGCATGGACCTCACAGTTCCGTCGGGTGCAGTTATAGTAACGATACCCCGTGCAGGAGTCCCATCGGGGTATTCAACGTCTACCTCAAGGCTGCTGCCCTCTCTTGGGGAAGCTGTGGGCGAGCTTATCTCAGGCTCACCCGGGGGGGCATCCGGATCATCCGGGTCTCCATCCTCCGGGTCCGGCAGCTCGGGCTGCTCGACTGGGGGAAGGGTTATAAGCCCGCCTGTGTGGCCGCCACTTGGGGCACCGCTTCCGCCTGATGAGGGCGAAGTTACCTTGAGGGTTGCTGTGTCAGAATCGGTCACATCGTCGCCATTGGGGACGTTGGCAGTGACATTCACGCGATTGGTGAATGTGCCTTCATCGGGGGCATCGACCTCGATAGTGATAGTAGTGGCCGAGCTGCCCACGGACATGTTGCCCAGATACCAGACATAGGGACCAGTGGAATTGGGAGTAAGGGATATGGATTGGACATCGAGCCCCGATGGCATGACGTCCGTAAGGTTCACATTTGACAGGTTCACAAAGCCGTTGTTCGTCACTGTTATCGTAAAGGTGGCGGAATGGTCTGGACGGATGCTTGAGTCGTCCACGGTCTTCTCCACATTGACGCCGGCTTCGCAGACCCCGACATCGAGGGTGTTTGTGTAGCTGACGTTGTCGCCGTTTACCGGGACGCCCTCGGCAGCCAGGGTGTTGATTATGTCGATGCAACCCATGCCGGAAAGTGAAGTCACGGTGGCGTTTAGCTGTATGTGCACCGACTCGCCAGGTGCAAGAGAGCTTATGTTGTCCCAGACTATGACATCGTTAGTGGTTGAATTTGGAGTGACGTTCGCAGCCACATAATCAAGCCTCGACGGTAATGTGTCTGTCACTGTCACTGGATTTAAGGTAACGTTGCCCGTATTTGTTATAGTAAGCCCGTATGTTACAAGGCCGCCCTGAGAAGCTATGGCAAATGTCTGGTTCACCTTCAGCGTAGTTATATTGGCCTCGCAGACCCATGTGTCCGCAGTCGAGGAGTCGTTGACTTCATCCCCGTTCAGCGGTACTCCAGTCACATTGACTATGTTAGTCACCTGCTCGCACTCGTCGGGGTAGTAGTCCACAGTGAGGTTGAGGTATATCGTCCTCGTCTCGCCTATGGCCATGTTCTCCAGGTACCAGATCACGGTCTGGTTGCTCGCGGAGGTCAGGTTTACGGCTGACGTGTTCGTCGCGTTGGAGAATGAGAGGTTGGCCGCCTGTGAGGGAGTCCTCGGTATGGTGTCGTTGACTGTCACGTTGAGGGTTACGTTGCCGTTGTTCGTGACGTTTATCTTGTAGCTTACAATTCCCCCCTGCGATGCGTTTGGCATGTACATGAGGTCCGTCTTTACTGAGGTCACGTTGGCCTCGCAGACCGTGA
>CAYMNU010000055.1:0-4101 GCA_964391885.1 uncultured archaeon
CTTATCGGGAACCCTCCTGGCTGAACAGGAGCTCTACTTAGGCTGCACAGAGTTCGAGCTCCAAGCTGCAAGTGTCAGGGTATCTACTGCGAACCTCCCTGAGGACTGCATTGGTGCGAGCTCGGAAGTATCCTTACCAGAATCTTCACAGAAAATCCTTAGGGTGGCATGCGGGCCGGCTGCGGCAGCGCGCATAAGGGTGAAGGTTACTGACGAGAACGGCACGGCAATGACAAACTTAGCTACGATAACCGCATGGGACTCGGATGACACTCAACTAATGGGCTCAGGTGCAGGAATTTCCCTCGGCATGGGCTCGGACGGCTTCACTGAATATGCAAGCTTCCTCTCGTCCAAGAAGGCCTACTTCATAGTCACGAATCTGGAAGGCTATGCCACATTCAGGTCTCCGCAGTATAGCGTGGAAGCCGGCCAAAACCGCTCGGTGACCCTGACATTAGAGCCGCCGCCCGAACCGGATTACGACTTCTTATTCCGTGGTGTATCTTATCCTCAACCTATTCTAGCCGGACAGCCTTTCACTCTAAGTGTCTCCAAGATATATTATGGCCAGACTGATATAACCGAGCTCGCCAACCTCTCCTTACTTATAGGGGGGCTTGGAGTCGAGATGGCAGGCCAGGCCTGCGAGGTAACTCTGGACGGCGTCTGGAAGGCTAGCTGCATCGCGCCACTGGAAGCGGGCGAATATGATATTGCCCTGACTGCATCTTATTCAGGCCGCGAGGCGGTTGAGGTCCGCCAGCTGACTGTTATGGAGGGTGGCGCAGGCTATTACTTCGAGCTCACGCCCCATGCAATCACCAGTAACATGCCGCCGATTGACATGGGCATGGACATAAAGTTCAATGGAAGCCCTCTTGACTCGCCTACTGAGAGCCTGGTGGAGATATACTACACCGACGGAGGGGTGAAGCTTTCACAGGACCCTTCCCTGAGCGGGAGCAACGGCGAGTACTCGATAATCGCAAACTCACCCTTCCCGGGAAAGCACAGGGCAGAAATCTATCTCATGAAGGTTGCGGGCGGGATGATATACGAGCAGACCTTCTTCATTCACTTCGACTCGGAGCCCGGAAGCCTCTTGCTCACATCCGAGAACAGCCTGCAGCCCCAGATACTCGAGCCTGGCGAGCGCTTCACCGCATACGTCCGCCTAAGGCAGGGCGGCGCTATAGTACCTGACCTCAGAAATGTCTACGCCACATTCAACAACCAGCGCGCGGCCCTTTCCTGGGACCAGCCGAGCAACGCATATAGGCTAGTCCTCACGGCGCCTTCCCACGAAGGCATATTCCCTGTCGAGTTCGAGTTGGGCCACCAAAGCCTCGGGGAGCAGAAGGCCTATGTAGTTGACACCACGAAGGACAAGGGCAGCGAGTGCAACATCAATGCATGCGGCAACATACCAGAGGTCAGGTTCTGCGTCAAGAAGCACAAGGAAGAGGATTTCTATTCCACAGCAGACACTATAAGATGCATAGAACGCGGCTGGCTGATGGGCGGCACTGTCAGCATAATACACTGCACGTCGCCCGGCGCCAACCGCGGGGACTGGAACAACAACTGCGAGCTGGACCGCACGGGCTCGACAAGCGACATAGCAATCATGACAGACTTCCTCAGGAAATACACGAACCCCCAGGAGGCGAACACCTACAAATACTGTGGAGACATGGACAACGACGGGGATGTTGACAGCGATGACCTTACTTGTTTGACGAATGTCGCCTCCGGCTTATGGTACGGCGATGCCAACGCCACGCCCAGGCCGGACGGCAGCTGCGCCAGCGAGATGAAAGGGGGATTCTGCTTTGACATAAATCCGGGCGTCCCGGGTGACCTCAACAACGACGGGAAATTCGACAGCGAGGACATAGCCATAATGGACAAAATAGTACGTGCCACATCAGCTGGCGTGACCCCGCCGCAGGAGCTGCTCGACGCAGCGGACTTCAACCAGGACGGGCGCATCAACAGCGCCGACAAGGCATGCCTGCAGGAGGTCGCTGGAACAGGCAGGATATCAGACGACTGCCTAAAGATTTACAATTTCGGCTGCTCGACTTTCCAGGGGGATCTTAATGGGGATGGAGTCCTTGATGAAAACGACATGTTTCTTATGAACTGGGCTATACAGGGCAGGGTCCCATGCCTATCCTGCGCGGACATGAACGAGGACGGCATCTGCGACGAGGACGATGCGCTTTGCCTAGCAGCCATGATAAACACCGACATATACGGCGTCGAAGAATACTGCACACCCTGTATAGAAAAGGCAATGGCTGCAGGTAGATACGGCCTTGAGATATGCAACGACGGGCTGGACAATGACTGCTCCGGGCTAATAGACATGGAAGACCCGCGCTGCACTTGCGGCGAGCTGACCCCCTGCGACATGGTCTGGGATATAGACGGGGTATATAGCACTGACGACTTCTTGATATGCAGGCACTTTGAGTGGGAGGGCTGGGCATGGAGGACTCCCGAAGATGTGGAGGCGGCCTGTGTCGAGGGATATGAAACTGCCTGGAGCAAGAGGATGACATGCACCCCCCTCGAAGGCTCCACTGAATTCGGAGAAGGCGTATGGACATGCGCATATGATTTCCCACTGGGCTTCAGTTGTGACAACCAAGGTGGTGCCAACCACGGCTTTAGCTGGCATGGTGCGGGAGGAAATACCGGACCTTTGTGTGCGAGGTATGACTGTGCAGGCAGCAACATAGCATGCCCATCAGGCTGGAATGAAGTTACCGGAAACTATGAAAGAGAAGGCAGCAGCTGCTCCAGCACATGGGGCTCAAGCAAAAAAGACAGGTGCACTCTATGCCGTTTCCAATATGACATATGCCAATTCGTAACCTGCGGATACAGCGGAGTTTCCAGCTGGGGGGTCTCTATCTTGCCTGAGACCGGGGAGCTCTCATGCGGCAGTGACTTTCAAACCAAATACACTGAAGAATGTGTCATGCAGGGTGTATGCATGGGTAACATCGACCGCGCCCTCCTGGGTGTTGCGAGAGAAGGAGGGCCTGGAAGGCCGGGCTTGAAACCAGCAGAAAGTTAAGTTCGTAAGTTATATGCCCCACCAAAAAATACCATGTTTTCAAAAATCGCTTCGCTCTTCTCCCGGATAGAATCCGACAAGACGCCATTGAAATACTGGCTTCTTTCCCTTGCTGCCATAATATTTATAAGGAATCTTCTCGAGGGATTGCTTGAAGCAAGCCGTAAGATAGCCTATCCGGAAACATTCTTTTTTGAATATCCGCTCTCCTACATATTCTTATTTGCCAACTTGCTCATAATTCTTAAGCTCTTTACAAAAGAGGAAACTAAAAAGTTGTTTAAGGTCCTTGTGGTGCTTTTCGCATTGCTTCTATTAGTGCCTATTGCCGATTTTATTATTTCCTCGGGAGAAGGTTACACTATTCTTTACATACAGGGTGACGCAGAGCATTTGAAATCCAATCTCATGTTTCTAACCTCCGCCGTCGCATCACCGGGCCAGAAAATCCAAATTTCAATATTTGGCTCACTGCTTATTTTATATTTATTCATAAAGACGCGGAGCCCAATCAGAACCCTTGCAGGTGCTGCCCTTTCGTACGGGGCTCTTTTTATAATGGCCGCCATCACTTCTCTAATTTTTGCGGCATCCACCTTATTTTTCCAGGCTCCTGAACCCGGCACAGAGGGCATAGATTTTGGCTACTTGGCTGATTATACATACCCCATTGTAAATATTGTCTATTCCATATTCATCACCGCCTGCCTGGCATTGCTGCTTTTTCTCAGTTCAAAGCGCATCTTTGCATTGCTCAAGGCATCCCTACGGCCGGTGCGCATAGTGCATTACCTTTCTCTTGCAATCTTCGGTATTTTCCTTGGTTTATCTTTCTCATCCCTCGAGTACCCTCTTTATAACTTTTGGTGATTGGGTAGATTTCGGACCAGTTTTTATTCAAAACATGAATAAGTAACTGGTGCGAATGGTCAAAAAGTTGTCTGCAAGCATTTTGAGGGGTTGGAAGTGCGCGTTTTGCGGCAGCTACAGCACTTACCGACTCGCCGATG
>CAYMNU010000056.1:0-2201 GCA_964391885.1 uncultured archaeon
GCACGCGATTGACAGGATGGAAAAAGAGCTTGGCGCAAGGCGCATAACTACCGGGGAGGTAATCATACTATGAAGATTGCTGTTGCGTCCGGCAAGGGCGGGGTAGGAAAATCAATGGTCGCATCCGCGCTGGCAATGACGCTGGCGAAGACGAGGAGGGTAGTCGCAGTCGACTGCGACGTCGACGCGCCCGATTTGGGGATCTGGCTGGGCATGGCCGAGACGGAAAAGGGCGAGAAGATATCCACTTCCGAAACCGCGGTGATCGATTATGGCAAGTGCATTGGCTGCGGGAAGTGCGCCCAAGTCTGCAGATTTGGGGCAATTAATTTTAAAGACAAAAAGCCGCAGGTGCTGCCTTATCTCTGCGAAGGCTGCGGCGTCTGCGAATTCTACTGCCCTGCTAATGCAATATCCCTTAGGCCTGTGGACAATGGTGAGATAATATCGACTGAGACACGGCATGGCTTTCCTTTGGTCACCGGAGTCTTGTATCCAGGTTATACAGGCTCGGGGAAGGTAGTCACGGCGCTGAAAGAGAAAGCTGCAGAGTTTGAGCACGATGTAATGGTATTAGATTCTGCAGCAGGTATTGGCTGCCCTGTAATCGCATCCCTCAACGGTGTCGATTATGCCGTGCTTGTGACTGAGCCCACTCCTTCGGGGTTCTCCGACTTGCGAAGGGTTCTTGAAATAGTCAACCACTTTAAAGTCCCTTACGGGGTAATCATAAACAAGTGGGACATAAATGAGGAGATGAGCGCTGAAATAGAGAAATGGGCCAAAGGCAGGGTGCTTGGAAAACTGCCTTTTGACAAAGAGGTGTTTGTCTCTGTTTCTGAGTTAACGCCGATAATGGAAAGCGGCTCGAGGGGGAAAGAGGATCTGCAGGGGATTTTCAAAATTCTGGATACAATAAAATGAGTTACAAACACCTCTTCGGGCCGGTGCCCTCAAGGAGGCTGGGCGTGTCGTTGGGGATAGACTTAGTTCCGTACAAGACGTGCACGCTAAATTGCGTCTACTGCGAGTGCGGCAGGACGACAAACCTGACGCTCGAAAGGAAGGAGTATGTGCCGACAGAAGAGATTCTCACGGAGCTGGACGATTACCTGACAGGCAATCCGGAGCTTGACTACATAACTTTTTCAGGCTCCGGCGAGCCGACGCTGCACACAGGAATAAAACGCATCATAGATTTTCTGAAGGAGAGATACCCTAAATACAAAGTGGCGGTGCTTACCAATGGCACGCTTTTTTATGACAAGGGAGTGAGGCAAGAATTAGTGAGAGCTGATCTCATAAAGCCGTCTCTTGATGCGGTTTCTGAAGAAGCGTTCAGAAAGGTGAACCGGCCGCATATAGACATCCTACCCCGGGGCATGATAGACGGGCTGATTGCTTTCAGAAAAGAGTTTGAGGGCGCGATATGGCTTGAGGTGTTTATCGTACCGGGGCTGAACGACGGCGATTCAGAGCTGCAGCTTATGAAAGAGGCTATTGGGCGCATAAAGCCTGACAAAGTGCAGATAAACACCCTTGACCGCCCCGGCGCCGAGAGCTGGGTCATGCCCGCGCACAAAGACGAACTCGACAGGATCGCAAAACTTCTCGGAGGAGAAGTCATCGCCAATTTCGAGTCAAGGAAAAAGGTCAAGAGCTTCAGCAGGGCCACCGAAGCAAACATAATTTCCACCATCCAACGAAGGCCCTGCACTGCAAAGGACCTATCAGAGATGCTTAATCTGCATCTGAACGAGGTCAACAAGTATATACAGACGCTCCTGGAAGCCGGGAAAATAGTTAGTGAAGAGAAGGAAAGGGGCGTGTTTTTCAGGATAAAAAACGCATAAAATGACAAAAATACCTAGCGAGGTTTTGGAATCTATGGAAAAAGCGGACGTCTTTGTACTGGCCAGCTCCAATAGAGAAGGGGTAAGCAATGTAGTATACATAGGTTATATAAGAGCGCTTGACGATGAGACTGTTCTAATAGCAGACAATCAGATGGTAAAGACGCTGGCAAACCTGCTTGATAATCCGCAGGCAGCATTCACCTTCAGGGATGAACTTGTCGGCTCCTATCAGATAAAGGGTAGCGTCGAGTACCATACCGACGACGAGTATCATGAGCAGGTTAAGAGCTGGTGCAAGCCCCACCTTGCGAGGAAAGGCGCGGTTGTCATGCACGTCGAAGAAGT
>CAYMNU010000057.1:0-34346 GCA_964391885.1 uncultured archaeon
CCCTTGCCGCTCCGGCATCGCAGCCCAAAATTTGCCCCGGGTTTGGCCTGCCCGGCGATATGATGACCCTTTTTCCAACTGATTCAAGCCGCTCTTTGATTTGGGGCAAGTCATCGATGAATTGTGTGGTAGTCACTAGGCCCACGCATTTAAAAGGAACTCTCCTTAGGATAGACTCCACCACCGCGGATATATCCGCCTTCGAGCGGCATGGGATGAATATGGTTTTCACCATTTATTTTATGTTGAAAAAATTAAAACACAGCTTTTTATGTATAGCCTTTATAACCTAAACCCGTTTTAGAATCACACTTATGCCAAACAAAGAATATTTCGTCGACAAGAACGAAAGAGAAATCGCAAAAAGAATAGGGGCAGAGAAGGATTACCTCGCAGACTGGCACGACTATAAATGGCAGCTCGCTAACCGCATAAGCGACCTGGACTCATTCGAGCGCATCTCCGGAATCCAGTTCCCTGAAGAAGAGAGGGCACAGCTCGACAAGACTCTTGAGAAGTTCCCTATGTCCATTACCCCTTACTACTTATCCCTGATAAATGTCGAGCATTACGAGCACGATCCGATATTCAGGCAGGCTGTCCCGGACCCAAGGGAATTGGACGTCAGTAGATATGACATAAGCGACCCTTTGGCAGAAGACGAAGACAGCCCGGTCCCATGCATCACGCACAGGTATCCCGATCGCGCACTTTTTCTGATAAGCAATGTGTGTTCCATGTATTGCCGCCATTGCACGCGCAAGCGCAGGGTGGGCGATGTGGATTCCATACCTGACAAGAAAACTTTGGAAAAAGGAATCGAATACTTGAGGGATTCCCGGGAAATACGCGACGTGCTTTTCTCAGGCGGGGATCCCTTTTTACTTTCCGATGATTACCTGGATTGGATACTCTCTGAAGTTGGTTCGATACCTCATGTAGAAATCATGCGCATAGGCACGCGCACCCCTGCTGTTTTGCCGTATAGGATGACAGACTCGCTGGTTAAAATGCTCAAAAAGCACCAGCCCCTTTGGATAAACACGCATTTCAACCACCCGAGGGAGCTCACCCACTCTGCCCGCACTGCAGTCAGAAAGCTTGCCGATGCCGGATTTCCTTTGGGCAACCAGTCAGTGCTTCTCGCAGGCGTCAATGATTGTCCAAGGGTCATGAAGAAGCTGGTGCACAAGCTTGTCCAAAACAGGGTAAGGCCGTATTATATCTACCAGTGCGACCTCTCTGAGGGCCTCAGCCACTTCAGGACGCCCGTTTCAAAAGGCATCGAGATTATGGAAAACCTAATCGGCCACACAAGCGGATTTGCAGTGCCGCGCTATGTAATAGACGCCCCGGGTGGGGGCGGTAAAATCCCGGTAAGCCCCACATATATGATATCACAGGGCACAAACAAGGTGATACTCAGGAACTTCGAGGGAGTCATAACTACATATGAAGAGCCCGATTCTTACGAGCCTCATTTTTGCAACCGCAAATGCCAGGAATGTGACCTTCAGCTCAAGCTCGAGCCTGCTGAAGAGTATCGAGCAACAGGCATAGCCAAGCTCTTGTCAAACGTGGATGAAGGTATAGCTCTAGTTCCCGAAGACAATGAGCGCATTGAAAGGAGAACCGGACATAGGGACTAATGGACATAGAGACTAAGTTAGGAAAGTCTGAGATACAGCACGGCAAATTCAATAATCGTGTCTACCTAATGAAACTGGACCCCTCGGATTATCCGTCTATACTAAACGAAATCGATAGCCTTGCCTCGAAGAACGGCTACGGCAAGGCATTTGCAAAAGTCCCAGCTTACGCACTGGACGCTTTTTTGGAGAATGGTTATGTTGCCGAAGCAAAAGTCCCCGGATTGTATAATGGCAAGGAAGACGCATATTTCCTTTCAAAATATTACTCTGACGGGCGCGCAGAATCCCTCGACCCGGAACACTGCCGCGAGGTTTTGAGCACTGCCCACGCCAATAGAAGCCCTTCGGTGAGGATTAACTCTCGCAATGACTGCACTGAATTAAAGCCAGGTGAATTAGTACCCTTGGCAGACTTTTACAAATCTGTTTTTGATACATACCCCTTCCCTATATTCGACAGCAACTTTCTTGAAAAGTCGGCGAAATCCGGGGTCCGTTATTTCATAGCCAAAGACGGCGGGGAGATAATATCCGCAGCCTCTATGGATGTTGACATTGAGGGCCAGAATGCTGAGATGACCGACTTTGCAACAAAAAAGGCATACAGGAAGAGGGGGCTTTCCCAACGACTCCTTCTCTGCATGGAAGCAGAAGCCGAAAAAAGCGGAATAAAAACGTTATACACTATTGCAAGAGCTTCATCATATGGTATAAACAAAGTATTTTCAAACCTGGGTTACCATTATGCCGGGACTTTGCATAATAATACCCAGATATCCGGAAAGATAGAGGATATGAACGTCTGGTATAAGCACATCTAAGGCATATTGACAAACATCGCTCTAAAAACAATCCCCTCTCATTCCCCCTTTCTCCTCACATTGACCATGTAGAGCTTACCCTCTTTAGTCACGTGAACTTCCTGGGCACCGCGTATGCGGGTATTGGGCCCAATAATCTCAATATTATCTACCTTACCAGTCTTGTGTAACTCTTCGAGTGTTTTTGCCATCCTTTCAAATGCAATATGCGCGTCTTTGTGGTGTATGCTCGTTGGCTCGAAGACTTCTCTACCTGGCACTAACACACCGTATGTAGGCAATTTTTTGCCGCTGCGCGCGAACTTTGCGACTACATCCGCTATGGCTGCCGGATGCATCATCTCGGCCTTAAACCTTGGGTATGGCATGTCGCCAAGCAAACTTTCCATTAGCATTTCCCTGTGCTCTGCATGACTCCCCTCTTCCCATTTTTTGGAATGTTCCTTAATCATACCATATTTTGTCATTACTCGCCCGTTTGCCACATGCTCATGCTCAAACGTAGCTGGTACTACTCCATGGAATGCAAGTACATGCAGCGGATGCGCATGGAAAATGGCCGTCGAGTGCCCGCTTCTGTCTGCGCCCTGTATTATAAGGTTAGAGCATTCTTGGGCGTTATAGGTGAGGCCGGGCTCATTACGGTAGCCCCTGACTTCTGATGTTCCCGTTCCCAAGAACGGGTGCGGCCCATGCCCATATCCCTTTGGAGCCTCTGCAATCCTGCGGATTCTCATGCATAAGTTATTCGGGCGGGAAATAAAATTAGTCGCTCAGGTTCACAGCCCCGCTAAAGCCTGCATACCTTCTAGGATGGCCTTGGGGTTGTAGCCGCCCTCAAGAGTGTAAAAAGATTCATATGGTCCGAGAATTTCTCTGACTTTTTCATAGCTCTTCACAGTAAGGTTCATGGCATTTCCCGCCACAGAGCTATGGTCAAGATAATGCGCGTCAAACCCTGCAGAGACTCCGACGATGCCGGGATTAAACTCCCTTAACTTTGGCGCGACTTTCCTTTCAAGCACGCGCATGTATTCAGGGTCCCGGGTTTCAGGCGGCATCGGGATATTGATGCAGTTGCCCCTACTCTCCATCCCGCTGCCTGGATACATGTGTGTTTGGTGCAGGGAGCAGAACATAATGTTTTCCTTGCCCAGGACTATCTCTTCCGTTCCATTGCCGTGGTGTATGTCTATGTCCAATATAAAGACGCGCCTCCCCTTTTCAGCCAGCTTGAGGGCTGCTATGGCCATGTTGTTAAATATGCAGAAGCCCGAACCCCTGTCGCTAAAGGCGTGATGCCCCGGCGGCCTTACCAAGGCGAAACCGCCGCATTCTGAGGCGTCTATCGCAGCTCCCGCAGCATAGCAGGCCGCATCGTAGCTGTGCCGCGACAGAGGCGTATCCGGGTCAAGGCTGCCGCCCAGTTTTGACAACATCTGCACTTGCTCTATGTAATCCTGCGTATGGGCGATATCGAGATAAGCCTCCCCGCTTCTAGGCTTTTTCGTGGTTTTTCCAAGATAGTCTAGGATTAGTTCCAGCCTCCCCGCATTTTCAGGGTGGAATCCCGTATCATGCTTCAAGAATATAGGGTCGAAGAAAATATCCATGCGTTTTTTTATATGGGCTCTTTTAAATAATAAGCAGAGAATCCAAAAGATCGAAATTTTGATTACAACAAGGTAAAAAAGAGGTAAAAATGTTTTGTCCGAAATGCGGTTCACAGGTCCCGGAAGATGGGAAGTTCTGTCCAAAATGCGGCGCTTCAATGCCGAATGTAGATGACACGAAAGCCGAACTCAAAGAGGCTTTAAAAAATTCATCCCCTCCAAAAGATGCGCCTAAGCCTGCTGATACTGCAAGCAGCCATGCACCTGTCCAGTCCACGACAACACCTGTGGCAGCGGCTACTCCGCCTGCACAGCCTGCGCCCCCCATGCCCCAGCCTGCTACATCTGCAGCAGCCCCGGCTCCGGTCATAGACGTCAAGAACATCGTGAAGAGCCCTCCCCGAATTGTAACGCTTGAATCCATGGACTTCAAGGCTGCCGAGGCTGCCCTGGAGAGCGAACTCAAGGTGCGCGCATTCTCTGGTGTATTCAGCAGTGCCCAGCCGAACGAGGTGCGCGTGGACTCTCTGACTATGGTCTACGAGCCGGTCAACATGGTGCGCGCCGTATATGAAGGCACATTTGAGGTTGTCAAAGAGTTCAATCTAAGCCTAGACCCCGGCACTGTAAGCCTTGAGCTTGCTGGAAAGTCGCATGAGATAGCAGAAGTGGCGTCTGGAGGGATGTTCGGCGGCGGTTCACAGTTCAAGATAACTGGCACAGAAACCGTCAAGAAGCGCATAGAGAAAGGCCTTTACTATGATATGAACGGCGTGCAGAAGAACAATCTGGAGAACTACATAAAGGGCAAGAAGATTGTTTCTTTTGACCCTGCCAAGCAGATGCCGAGAACGCAGGTCCTCGGCACAAGCTTCGATGCTTCAGGCCTTGCCGACAAGGTTTTGACTCCCGACATAGTACAAAGGCAGCAGAACGCCAAGAAGACTGTCGAAGAAAGGATAACTGTGGATACTATGACTGTGTATTATCCCAAATACAAGTCCATGGTTACCAATCTCAAGAACCAGCAGCAGAAATACCTGATATTCTCGGGAGTGGACAAGCAGGTCTTCCCGACTGAGACATTCTGATGATAACCGACGCGGCAAGAAGAGTGGCTGCTCTCGCAGCAGGCCGCAGGGATCTGAGCCTTGGAAAGCCCAGCTTTAGGCCTCCCCAATTTTACAAGTCACAAGATTTTAACATAGGAAATTTTAGGCAGATATTCCCTTGTCGGGATAACCATCCCAGGATTGCCTCATTGGACGGCGGCAATCTCCCTCTAATAGAAGCTCCCTCATTCGCAGTCCATTTCTGCAGGCTGTATTTCAACATCTTCAAAGGCGGCACTAGGCTGAAATCGGATATTCCGAATAGGATAGAGTTCTTTGCAGTCGCGACCTCGTCGAGTGAGGGCGACTCAATTAGCTATGAAACCCATTTGATACCATTCAACCCGTCTTGCGATGAGCTCCTGCCGGATGCCAAGGACATGAGCTTCGACTCCTACGATGAGAGCATCCGCGAGGGCAGGGAACGCGCGCAGATATCCCGGCTTGGTGATATCGCACGTTCTTTCGCTGAATGGAATTACGCGTCTTTTGTATGCAAAGAGCTTGATGAGGGCGACCTATTCGTTAGGGATGGTACCCTGCACGCTCCTTATGCACACCAGTCTAAATATGCCGATAAGTCGTATGATGCAGCTCGAGAAAAGGGCGTTCTTTTCTGCGGCGTCTCGAAGACCAGCCAGCTTTACACTACATCCGGCCTCCCCCTTGTCGCTGCAATAGGGCGCTTGGCAAGAGAGAATAATATCAAAGCTCCGGGCTACTACGAGAATATCGTAGATATAAGCGATCCGTCTCATAAGGCGGACATGAGCATAGCCCGCCTCCATCCCAGGGCAAGCCATAGCCTCCGCATTGAGATATTGAAAAGTCAGGAGGCGCACAAAGACTGGATAATGGCTGCCCTCGCTTTCCAGTCCGGAGACGTCTCATTCCCCGGTTATCCATATGGCTTAATCGACGCTGACAAAAACGCGAGAGTGGGTTATGAGGAATTAGACTCTCTAAGGATGCTTTTGCTTTCAGAGCTCTCCAAGACCGGGCATCTAGATGAGCTCAGGGACTTCCTCTCTGCGAGCGATGCGCACGACTGGTTGAATGCAATAGTATAAGCGATTTATGTATCATTCACATCAAAATAGAGTATGGAAATAGTCGGCCAGGTATTGTCAGGCCAGTTTGGGGAGATTCTCATACGCCAAAAGGGCGATTCTGAGCTGGAGCTGGGCGAGCTCTTGGTTGCAGAAGATCCAAACAGCAAGCTTATAATGCAGGTCTACAACCTGCTCTACGGCTCGCAGATAAGCCCCAAGTCAATTGAGCTCCTCTCGGGCATGCAGCTTGAGGGGCATGGGTCCGACCTAGGCTTCATGGAGGCAAACCTGCGCAACTATGTGCTCGCAGAAGTGAAAGGCCTGGTGTCGCTCTCAAAAAGCGGGGCGCGGATACCTAAAAAGCTCCCGCCGTTCTTCTCTGAAGTTAGGAAAATTGAAAGTGGCGATTTAGACTTTTTGGGCTCAGAGGAAAACGGTCTGTTCATAGGCAATGTGAGGTCCGGCTCAAAAAACCTGGGCATCCCCGTTTATCTTGATGGTCCCAAGGTCCTGTCCCACCACGTCCTGATACCTGCTACCACAGGGAGAGGCAAATCGAACCTTGTGAGAGTTATGGCTTATTCTGCAATTGGCAAGGGGTATTGCGGTTTGCTTATTTTTGACCCGCACGATGAATACTACAATGGCCCAGGCGGCAAAGAGATGGGTCTCAAAGACCATCCGGATTCGGCGGAGCAGATAGTGCATTATTCACTCAAGCCTGAAGCGGGGGGCCGGAGCCTGATAATCAATTACAAGCTGCTCAGACCTCACTTTTTCCAGGGTGTTTTGGACCTGTCCTCGGCACAGAGGGACGCCTTGTATTACTTCTACAAGCGCAACAAGGAAGATTGGTTAAGAGATTTGCTGACATTCAGCGACAGCAACAACAAGAGTGTCAGCGAGGCCAGCGTTGGCGTCCTCATAAGGAAGTTCAGCATTTTGGGCATACGCGCCGACGGCGATGAGATCGTCTGCAGCGGCGTTTTTTCCAAAGACCGCGGCGAGACCACTCTAGATGAAATTGTATCTGAATTGTCAAAAGCAAAGACAGTAATAATTGACAGCTCATCGCTTTCCGGCGAGACCGAGCTGCTGGTGTCATCGATGATAGCATCACGCGTAATCGAGGCATACAAGCGGTTCAAGGATATGGGCGAGTTGGGGACAAAACCCGTCATTTCAATAATCCTTGAAGAGGCTCCGAGAGTCATAGGCAAGGATGCCCTTGAGTCAGGTCCTAACGTATTCTCTATGATAGCCCGCGAGGGCAGAAAGTTCAAAGTAGGGCTCCTTGCGATTACACAGCTCCCCTCGCTGATACCGAGAGAAATACTCGCCAACATGAACACGAAGATAATCCTGGGCATCGAGATGGAGCCGGAGCGAAATGCGATAATCGAGAGCGCCTCGCAGGACCTAAGCAAGGACGGGAGGAACATTGCAAGCCTTGACAAGGGCGAAGCGCTAATCACGAGCAATTTCACAAAGTTTGCGATACCTATTTCAATACCCCTATTTGACAAGTCTTATGTTTCGCCTGCAAATAATGCCAAAGCCAAAAAGGACTTTTCAGGCTTCAATTAAAATGAAACCGCCAAAACGCACCGCAGCCAAGAGAACAAGACCCACGTTGACGCAGCAAATGTACGGAGGCCTTTCTCATGCCGAACAAACGGCGGAGAGGCTAAAAGCGCAGAGAAGTGAGATTGAGCGAAGGCGGCGCCCCCTCGCTAGATTGGGAGCAGAGTAATAATTTCATTTAATAAAATGGTTCCACATATGAAAAAGGGCAATCCCCCCAGGCCTGGTTGGCTTGCAAGGGTGTTCGGAAGAAATGCATCCAAGCAAAGAAGAGAAAAGGGTGAAGCACTTAGGCTGATGCCCGGTAAGGCATTCGGTGCCACTCATTATGAAGAAGGCATGGCTGCTCTTAATCGGGCGGCTTGGGCTTCAAAGTCTCGCCGGTTGGAAACCCTGCGCGAGGCTGGCAAACAACTTACGGCTGCAGAGCAAGCCGAGCTTGCTGAAGCAAATTTCCGGCTCAGGGTAATGGATAACGTTAGGAAGTGAGTAAAATATGCGCACCTCCCACGTATTTTAAGGATTTACAGAAGTCACAATTATTATGAAATTCGCACATATGGCCGACCTGCACCTTGGGGGTTGGCGCGATCCGGAACTCGAGGAGATGAGCAGGAAAGCATTTGCCAGGGCAGTCGATATATGCATATCTGAAAAACCGGATTTTGTGATAATAAGCGGAGATTTCTTTGATAGCTCGATGCCGCCCTTCGATGTCCTGGACTTCATAACAAAGAAGCTCCAGGAGTTGAAGAAGGCAGGCATACGCGTGTACTCGATAGCAGGCTCTCACGATTATTCTCCCTCGGGCAAGACGATACTCAAAGTGCTTGAGAACGCCGAGCTTATTTGGAACGTGGCAAAGGGAGAGGAAAAGGACGGCAAGCTGCACCTCAAGTTCACCGAAGACCCGTCCGGAGCGAAGCTCACCGGCATATACGGGCGCAAGGGCTCGCTCGATGAAGAATACTACAAATCTCTTGATCGCTCAATCGAGTCCGAGACGGGATATAAGATATTCCTCTTTCATTCGGGAATACGAGACTTTCTTCCTGGCTATCTGAAAGAATCGGATGCCATGCCGCTTTCCCTGCTTCCAAAGGGTTTTGATTATTATGCGGGCGGGCACATTCACCATCGCAGTGAGCATGACTATGGCAAGGGCAAGGTGGTAATCCCCGGAGCGCTCTTCCCTGCCAACTTCCAGGAGCTTGAGCGATTTGGCTCAGGCGGGTTTTACATGGTAGAAGACGGCATTGCAGCATATCGTGAGATAAGGGAAGCCAATGTCGTGAGTATAATCGTGGATGCAGAGAACAAGACTGCCGCAGAGCTGGAGCTCGGGCTGGAGAAGGAAATATCTAAGGCGAATTGCAGGGGCTCGATAGTCCTGATTAGGGCATCTGGAACTCTTAAAGAGGGAAAACCCTCTGACATACGTTTCAGGGCATTGTTGGAAAAGGCGCTTGCAGAAGGCGCCGCCGTAGTCAAAAGGAACACAAATGCCTTAAGCTCAAAGGAGTATGAAGAAATCAGCGTGGCGTCGGACACTATCGAAAATCTCGAGGAAAAGCTGATTTCAGAGCAGGCGGGCCAGGGCGGCATGAAGGATGAAAAAGGGCTGATTGAGAAGCTGATTAAAATCCTCGATACCGAGAAGCTGGAGGGGGAGACTGCAACATCTTTCGAGCAGCGCATCTTCTCAGAGGTCGATTCCGGAACTGATTTAAATTAGTCTAATTCCAATAATAATGTTAACATATACGGCACACCACATGTCCTCGACAAAATGAAACTCTATCTCGCATTGGCTTTGCTGGCTTTGCTTTCAGTAGCCTCCGCATGGGCGAATGGCTATTCTGTATACTCAAGCGACCCTGTTTTTGCAGATTCTCCGAGATACTGGCAAAGGACAACAATGTACAGTACTCACGACTATCTCGCCGAGTCTGCATTGAAGATGCTCAGGGAAGCCGCTCCGGAGGCTGCAGAATGGATACTGGAACGGGAATTCTTCTATGGGACAGAGCTTCCGGACAGCAGAGGCTATTCAGAGAGCATAAACGACCTTTCGGCACAGTACCTTAGGTTTAACGAGGATGGCACGATGCTCGAAGATTCGCTCGCCCTGCGGGCCATGGGGCGCAATGACGGCCTTTATGGGAGTGCCATCAATGCGCTTTCCAATGGCGCATATGGAACCGCATCCAAGCATGCCGGGGCGATACTTTCTTATGTGCAGAATGCGGGCCTTTTTTCACGCGTTATAGACAATCCACTGAATGGATACAATTTTGAGAGGAATATAATGTGGATAAGCAATATCAAGCATCCCTCAAACCGTTTCGAAGAGCTTTACGGGGGACACATAGAGTTCGACGGCTCGCTCGAGATGATATCGCCATACGATGCCGTCATGAAAATAGGGCAGGCGACGTTTATGGGCAAGAAGGACGACTCATGCTCTGCTCGGTGGATGGATGACAATTACGATCCGGAAAACCCGGACTTCATTGCATGCGCCGGCAGGAACTTTAATAATATCATAAATGCACAGGTGGATGTTCTCTACACGCTATACCAAGCAGGTAAGGGCAATACAAGATATGAGGTCTATGCATACGACTGGGCAAAACCCATAACCAAAGAGATT
This sequence comes from uncultured archaeon, assembly GCA_964391885.1. GTDB lineage: Archaea > Altiarchaeota > Altiarchaeia > JAFGQM01 > JAFGQM01 > CAYMNU01. The sequence goes on from CAYMNU010000057.1 coordinate 10,488, forward strand.
TTAGTACCCGAGCCTCCTGCAACGAATGATTCCATTCCAGGGCCCATTGACGAGATTCTGCCCCCAGTCGAACTGCCGCCTGAGATTGCGGATCAGGAAGAGCCCGAACCCACCCTATCTGATCTCCAAGCTCAAGACAAGAAGTCTGACCCACTGGTTTTCTATATTGCAGTGGTTGTTTTAGTATCCATAATATTTGCAATGGCATTCAAGGCCATGAAAAAACCAGTGCAAAGACCCTCTATAAAACAAGAGGATAATCCGGTCCGCGCCCAAAAGCTAAAGAGAGTTTCTCTCAGAAAACCGTCAAAATCAAAGGGCCGAGTATCAAAAAGTTCCCGTAAAGAGAAATAGGGGGCCTTGCGGCCCCAAAATCAGTCCCAACCTACAGAAATAGACCTATTTTAGTGGAATAAGTTGCGTGGCATCATCGCCTCTGCTATCTTTCCTATTATATCCATCGTATTTGCCCTCTGGGGTCGTCTAGCCTTTCTACCATCTCCAATATCCCTGCCTTTGTGAATCCGAGGTTGCCTTCCATTTTTTTCCAATTTGAGGAAACTAGGGCCCCGATGGGCCCATTCGCCCCCGGCACTGTTTTAATATCGGCTGGCGAGCTGAGGCATAAAAAGCCGCGTTTATCAAGCGCCGCGTGTGGAAATTGCGTACCGGGCTGGCGTGTTTCCATGACTAGCTTTGTCGAGGGGTATATAAACAGTTAACGGAGGTGTGTGAGCAGTGAGCAGTGCTTAAGCGAAGCTTTTTAATAACGGCTTTCTAACTCAGCTATTTATTTGAAATGGACAATAGGATTTATTCCGCATTGGCAGCCGCTATAGTTGCGTCGGCATTTGTGGTCTTGGTTATGCAGCTCGTGCCTGAAGTCTCCGAGCCGTATACAGAGCCGCCTGAGAACCTAACTGCGCCCGTACCTGAACCCGTTCCCGAGATTCCATTCGGCGCGGATCTTGCCGCACTGGCCAACGAGCAGTTCGGCGGACAGCTTCTTCATACAAAGACCAACGAGACATCAATGAACGGCTGGTTAAGGCTAAGCTTTACTGTTCCTGACGAGGTTAAGCTTCCCTACCTTTGCCATGCATTCATGGGCAGGCGCCCGATTAGAGAAGTGGGCGATGCCGTATTCACCGATATGAGCGATGAGTCCAACGAGACCTGCAGGATAGGCGTAAGCGGTGCAGCTGTAAGCGCATGCGGCCGCCTGGATATCTTTATCGAGATAGGTGAAATGGTATCGGGATATAATGCAAGCCAAGATAATTGGAAGGACTTCTTTTCATGCGTCCCGGAAATCGACAGCGAGTTCTGCAGGTCCGAGTGCGATACTCTTGTCGAAGGGCTAATGAAGATGGAGCGCAGTCCCTTCCTGCAGTGATTTTATTCTAGTCGCATCTAACTAAGCAATGATTCTGCGTTCGCTTAAGCTGGATAATATTCGCAGCTATGCATCAGAAGAAATATCCTTTCCCGAAGGCTCTGTGCTGCTTTCCGGCGACATCGGCAGCGGCAAGAGCACAATACTCCTCGCAATAGATTTTGCCCTATTCGGCCTGCAGAAAGACCTCACCGGCGCCAGTCTCTTGAAGCATGGAAAAGAGCAGGGCTCTGTCGAACTCAGCTTTGAGCTTTCAGGAAAGCCGTTTACAATCCGTCGCACCCTTAAGCGGAAGAAGGAGTCCGTAAGGCAGGCTGCGGGATATATAACAATCGATGGCATCCAAAAGGACCTCACGGCTCAGGAGTCAAAATCATTTATCTTAAGCCTTTTGGGCTATCCTCCGGAAGCGATAAAAAAGGATTCTGCCCTCCTCTATCGCTATACTGTATATACCCCTCAGGAGCAGATGAAGCAGATAATAGAATCAGGCCTTGGCGACCGAATCGATCTCATGAGGCGCCTCTTTAACATGGATCGCTACAAGCGCATCGCCGAGAATGCGGAAATGTATGCGAGGGAGTTGAGGGGGCGGGCACGTGAGCTTGCCGGTACTATCTCAGATTTGGATGACAAGAAACGGGAGAAGAAAGAGCTCACAGAGTCCTCTGCAGAGGAAAAGAAAAAACTGGACGATGTCGCTAAAAGATTATCTGCACTCAAGGCATCTCTTACGGAAAGCAAAAAGGCACTTGAGCAACTGGGTGACGAAATCGAATCACTGGGCCTTAAAAAACAAGAGTATGCGTCTTTGAAGGCAGAGTTCGAGCTATTGAAAGCGTCTGGCGAAAAGTTAAAGGCGGCGTTTAATGATATCTCACCCCGGTTAATGGATTTAGAAAAGCGCCTGGATGCTTTCAAAACATTGGAGAAACCCCTCTCCAAAGCAGACATAGAGTCTGAAATATCTCGATTGGAGAAATCAGAGCGGCTGTCACTTTCCAAAATCGCGTCCTTGGAAACCGAGGCTTCATCGCTCGCTAGGATATTGGAAAAGGGCGTATGCGGGACATGTGGACAGAGTGTAGCTGATAGAGAAGCTTTTGCCAAAGGCATAGAATCCAAGAGAAAGGAGATAGAGCTCCTCAATAAATCTAGTGGGGGTGCCCGGGAATGCATAGAAAAGCTGAGGAAAGATCTCGAAATCGTCAGAAAATATGAATCAGACATAAGAGAAAGGAAGTCATTGGAAGAGCGCGTAAAAGAGCTTTCCGAGTCGAAAAACAAAATCAAGTCGGAAGTATCTGAAAACATAGCCAAGCAGAAGTCCTTAGCCAGTAGGATAAACCTTATTGCCGGCGATATAAAAAAGAGCACCCCATTGGCAGACCGGTACAAGCAGGCCCAAAACTCTTACGAGACACTCAGGACCGATGCCGAAACCCTAGCCCGGGAGGAATCTTCCCTCGCCGCCAAGCTCTCTGGTATCAAGGAAGCCGAAGAGCGCTTATCCATGGAGATAAAACGGAAAACCGATGCCAAGGCCAGGATGGAGAAGTTTATAAGGTTCGATCAGTGGCTGAGGGACTTCTTTGTCAGCCTGATGGGTACAATCGAGCGACATGCGATGGCCAGCGTTCAGCAGGACTTCAACTCGCTTTTCCAGAAGTGGTTCTCAATGCTTGTAATGGACGAAGGCCTTAGCGCACGCATCGACGGAAATTTCTCGATAATAATTGAGCAGGAGGGCTTTGAGACCGACTACAGCTTCCTTTCCGGAGGGGAACGGACTGCCATAGCTCTCGCTTATCGACTTGCCCTCAATCGCGTTATAAACGACCTAACTGAAAGCATAAAGACAAAGGACTTGATAATACTTGATGAACCCACCGACGGTTTCTCAAGCGACCAGATGGATTCTGTAAGGGAAGTGCTTTCAGAGCTTGCAAGCCGGCAGACGATAATCGTGAGCCATGAGCCCAAGGTCGAGAGCTTTGTGAGTAATACTATCCGAATTGTCAAAGACGCCGGGACAAGCAAGATACTAGAATGAAAATAGGTTATCCTTGCATAAACCGCAGCATAGGCTGCACTGCCAACACTACGTTCAGGCTGGCTAATTATTCAGAAGAGAATCTCATCAAGAAGCTGGGGAACAATTTATCTTGCCTGGAAAAGATTTTACGCTACAATCTTGACAAAGGCTTTCTCTTTTTTAGGATAAGCTCAGATATCGTCCCATTTGCATCGCACCCGGTATGCACGTTTGATTGGGCCCGGCATTTCAGAGTAGAGCTGAAGGCAATAGGCGACTTAATCAAAGAAAGCGGTATGCGCATCTCCATGCACCCCGACCAGTTCACGCTCTTGAATTCTCTGCGCGATGACGTTGTAGACCGTAGTATAGCCGAGCTGGAATATCATTGCCAGGTCCTGGATGCAATGGATTTGGACACCACTGCGAAAGTGCAGATACATGTAGGTGGCGTATACGGTGACAAGCCGCTTGCGATCAGGAGGTTCATAGATTCATATGGTAACCTAGATAAAAAGGTTCGGTGCAGGTTGGCAATAGAGAACGATGATCGGTTATTCTCCCTAAAGGATTGCATTCGCATAAGCGATTCATGTGGCACTCCCGTAATCTTTGACAGCTTCCACCATGAATGCCTGAACAACGGAGAGGACTTCAGGGAAGCTATAGGTTTGGTTTCTTCTACTTGGAAAACAAAAGACGGCATTCTCATGACCGACTACAGCCAGCAGAAACAGGGTGCAAGGAGAGGTACACACACAGAGCACATTGACATTAACCTTTTCAGGGATTATCTGAAAGATACAAACGGGCTCGACTTCGACATAATGCTGGAGATAAAAGACAAAGAGAAGAGCGCAGCAGCGGCGCTTAAGGTGCTTAATTCAGTATCCAGATAGCCAGGTTGAGAACTGCCGCGAAGCTCACCCATGCAAGATAGGGCACCATAAGCCAGAAAGCCCTCTGCGAGACTTTTTTGAACTGCATCATAGTGAGGAAAATAAATGCCAATAGGGCACATATCTCAATAAATGCGAGCGCAGGCGACTTAAGGCCGAAGAAGAGCCCCGACCAGGCTATGTTAAGGACAAGCTGTATCGCAAAGAGGTTCACGCCCTTTTTCACATCTTTCTTGCCGTAGCCCCTTTCCCAGACCAAGTAAAGGGCTATGCCCATGAGGATGAAGAGAGTAGTCCACACGGGGGCGAATACCCAATTGGGCGGGTTGAAAAACGGCTTATTAATCGTGGCGTACCATGTTGGAATAGCCGTTATGTTAAACAGCGAACCGACGAGGCCTGCGCCTTGGCATACTAGCAGGGAAACGATAAGTTTTGGCCAGTTCATGGTAATTTATGGTTTTGCCAAACTAAAATATACTAGATTGGATGGCTCCTCATCCTTACTACAACTTACTCAACACTCCTCTTGTAATGCCCTCTGGTTCGATCACCCCCTGGTGCGTGACCCCTCGCTATTTTATCAAGCACATTTTCCCTCTCTGCCCCCTGCATGGATCTCAAGTCTATGCACAGGTGTCCGAAGCCCATGAACTTAGGCAACTCATCAAGTATGTTTATAGGCACTGGGTTGTAAAGGCTAAACACACCGTTCCGGATTATTACTTTATACTTATATCCCTTCCTACCCCTCAATTCATAGAGCCCATCTTCTATGTTCCCCTCATAGGCGCGCGACAGCATGAGGCGCGGATAACCGAACACCATTGGCGCTAAAATTCCCCTATACGAGTTTTCTTTCAGCTCCTGAAGGTCGGATTCCAGGGATGGCACTATCCTCTTGGCACCCAGATCGTTCAACACTTTAGCGGAAATGCTGTTGAAGCAGTTTAGCTCACTTCCTACCCAAAAATCGGATTTTGACTCCGATGCCAGATTAAGCGAACCCAGGTCCGAGCAAAGCAGTTTTGCACCATTTGCACCTTTCCAGAATGATTCAAGCTCATATTGCCTCACCGCCGCAGGCGACATAATTCTAACTTCCTTATTTTCTTCCCTGGCGCGCCTTGCTGATATTCCTGTGAACGCTTCTACAATCGTCTCATCATAGCCTTTGCCCTCATGGCCTTTAGCATGAGCGTCCAATATTATGGCAGACTTTGGTTTTGCAAGACCATTCTCCAGCCCTTTAATGCCGTCAAGATAATTATCAATCCTTTCCCAATCCACAGCACCCGTCCGGCCTATTTTGTATCTCAAGAGTGTTGGAATATCTTCTGATGATTCGACCCTTGCAAAATAAAGCAGTTCACCATCTTTGAATGCAGCCCTCCTCGAGAACTCAATAAGAGCATCCGAACCCTTGGCAGTTTCCACCTTCTTTGCGCCAACGAAGATTCTCTTAATTTTGAATATGCTTTCCCTTTCCCCCTCTATCTTGCAAAGCTCATCGCCGACAGAAATTTTTCCAATAACCTTAAATCGAGGCGGGTTTTCTGTAGTGTCTATTGCCATAACTGCAGGCATGCCTCTGGGGGCGGGGCTCTCTACTGATAATTTTTCTCCTTTGGAAAGGTAGCCTTCGCCGCATTCCCTGAGAAAGGATCCTCTCATGGCCTCCATCTCCCTTACGCTTGCACCCTTGCCGCCGCAGAGCGCATCTATCGCTTTTCGGTAGGCCTTTGCGACAGAGCCTGCATAATCTGCCCCCTTGAGCCTGCCCTCTACTTTAAGCGCAGAGACGCCGGCGCCTGAAAGCTCCCTGAGCCTGCCCATGCCCATGAGGTCCTTCATAGACAGCAGAAACCCATCCTTCTTTTTTTTGCCGTCCTTCCACAAGCTATAATTCATTCTACATGGCTGCAGGCACATGCCCCTGTTGCCCGACTTGTTAAATACAAGGCTGGAGAACAGGCAGAGACCTGAGTATGAAAAGCACATAGAGCCGTGCACGAAGACCTCAGTCTCTACATCCTTCTTTGCCATCTCTGAGCTGATGTCCTTTATATCGCTAAGCGAAAGCTCCCTTGCCAGCACTATTCTTTTAACTCCCAGTTTTGCCAGAAGGAGGGCAGCTTCCCTATTCTGGCAGTTCATTTGGGTTGATGCATGCAGCCTAAGTCCCGGCAGCGTGTCTTTCAGGGCTCTCATGATTCCCAAGTCCTGTACTATTATCGCATCGATTCCCGCTTTGTGCGCCCGGGCCGCCAGCAGAAGCGCATCTCGGAGCTCCGAGTCTTTGATAAGTGTGTTTAGGGCAAGATAGGCTTTTTTGCCTCGGCTGTGGCAGAAAGCAATCGCTTGAGCAATGTCCTCTTCAGTGAAATTCTCGGCGGGCATGCGGGCGCTGAACCGTTTGGCTCCTAGATAGACTGCATCCGCACCGCTCTCTATTGCTGATTGAAGGGCCTTCATAGACCCGGCAGGCATTACAAGCTCAGGTTTTTTCATGCACTTATTTCAAGGGCAGTGCTTGTAAGCTCAAAGAACTCCCATCTTCCAGCCATAGAAGAGCATGATGAAGGAGAACACTGAGATTCCCTTGCGTATGTCAAGAAAAATAACCCCGTTATACTAAATGGAGGTTTTAGTTTAGCAAGATTATATAATGCGATAAAAATGGAAAAAGCCATCAAATCTGAAGAAGAGTGGCAGAAGATTCTCACTCCGGAGCAGTATCATATCCTGAGAGAGAAAGGCACCGAGCGGGCGGGTACCTGTGCGCTTTCCGTCCTACACGATGGTGTCTTCTATTGTGTTGCTTGCGGCAATCCACTTTTCAAAGCGAAAACTAAATTCGAATCAGGCACCGGCTGGCCTAGCTTCTATGAGCCTTACTCAAAAGATTCTATTATTGAGCGCCCCGACAACCTCTTCATAAAGCGCACTGAAGTGATATGCGCGCGCTGCGAAGGCCACCTGGGGCATGTCTTTGGCGACGGTCCGTCGCCCACGCACAAGCGATACTGCATCAACGGCTTGGTCTTAAGATTCAAGGAGAACAAATGAAAGCGGCATTCGCGGCAGGATGCTTCTGGGGCGTGGAAGCGAAGTTCAAGGAGCTTGGCGTGGCTACAACTGTGGGCTACATGGGCGGCTACAAGGAGAACCCTACCTATGATGAGGTATGTTCCGGAACTACGGGCCACGCTGAAACAGTCTTGGTGGAATACAATTCAAAAGACATAACATATGATCAGCTCTTGAACGCCTTTTGGAAAATGCATGATTACACTCAGCTCAACCGCCAAGGCCCCGATTCTGGAGAGCAGTACAGGTCGGCTATATTCTATTTCAGCGAGTCACAGAAGAGGAAAGCGGAAGAATCCATGCCTTCTGGTGCAGTTACTGAAATAAGCCCCGCGGGCGATTTTTGGACTGCTGAGGATTACCATCAGGATTATCTTGACAAAAGGCATGGAACCTGTCACATCTGACCCTTTTTCTTAACCCTGCGTCTAACTTTCCAATGGACACAAGCATAATCCCTGAGCTCTGGTCGGTCATCATCGACCGCAGAGGCAATCCAAGAAAGGATTCATACACAAACCGCCTTCTTGAAGATGAATCCCTTATCTTTAAAAAGCTCGAGGAAGAACTGGGTGAGATAGAACAGGCTGCCAAAGACGGCTGCTGCGGAGGGGGGAAGGATTCCCTCCAATGGGAGGCTGCGGATTTACTATACCATTTACTAGTCCTCCTCGCAGCCAAGGGTGTGGAACTGGACGACGTATTAAAAGAGCTTAAGCGAAGGCGCTAGTCCGTAACGCCCGGGTCATAGCGCTCAAAATCCTCATTTGCATATATGTCCTCCCCTTGTTCCTCTGCATCATCGAAGAGCTCGTCAAAATCATCTTTAGGCTTGCCTTTTTTCCTCTTCTTTGCCTCTTCCTCTAGGCCGAAAAGCACCTCTTCCTCTTTCTCCTCAGCTTCATCTTCCTCGAATCCTAGCAGGTCTTCGTCGGGGGCCATATTGACAAGGAAAATAGAACTATGCTCTATAAAAAGCTTTACTTCAACGCAGTCACCCGGAGCATCCTCAGGTTACGGCGCCGGGCTTCTCTGAGCCAAGGCGTTTCTTGATACTCCTTTTTGCGCAAAGGCCGAATTTTTACCTTATCTGGTTCAAACGGGCTGTTGTTAATCCCATGTATTACCATATTGTCCGGACCTTCTGACACGGCTACTACGAGCTTGCCACCCGGTTTAAGTTTCCTGTGTGCTGTCCTGATTACATCAGCAGTGTAGTGGCGAGCGCCGCTCATAACCTCATTCAGTCTCCAGACCTTTCTATCAAAAAACACATTTGGGCCCTTCGGCGAGGTGTAGTGCCCCAGAGAAACCTCTGAATCTATGCGGCTTATAGAGCCATCCTCAAGGCTGTCCAAGCCTTTCTTGAAGTCGGCTTCAATCTGGTGCCAATTTGCTAGACGCTCGCCTGCATGGTGTATTGGAAGAACATCAATCCCAATAATTTTAGATTTTGTAAACCTCTTCGCCCATCTCCGTGTCTTTTCAGCAGGCTCAGATTTTATGTCCCTTGCAGTTGTTTCCAAGTTCCCAAGATGCACGAAAATAGGAGTCTGCCTTGGTTTCCTTTTCCTGCTCTTACTGGAACTAGAGCTTCGCCCTCGAGACTTCATAATATACAGGCCCCCTTTCGGTAACACTTGCAAAGACCATCTTCTTTTTGACGTTCGTTGCAAGCCTCGCGGCGCGGGTTATCTCATTGTAGTCAATCCTCGCGGTTTCGGGCATGACGTGAAGCATCCACTTGGAATGTGACTTGCCCACTGTCTTACCTGGCGGATAAACCACGAAGTCGCAGCCGAACTTTATGCCCGACCTCACAATAAGCCCTTTCGTCGCCCGCAAATCTCTAAAGACCTCGTACTTCATCCCGAAACCTTCGTTCAGTTCTTCACCTAGGCGTATTAGATTTGCCAGTCCTAGTTTTTCTCCTTTGGAAAAGACCTCCAACTTACCGTCTTCCAGAAGCAGGCATGCCTCGTAGAGGTTAAGGTAGAGCGAGCCCTTTTTCATCTCGCCATAAGCCCGGCTGAACAAACGCTGGGAGAGGGCTTCTTCAAAGACTACTACTCTGTCTCCTGATACCATGGGCATATCATCGCTCTTCCTGCCCTTTATGATTTTTTTTAGTACCTTAGGCATTCTCTTTCTTGCTTTGTTTAACCATGGTGCCAATAACGCTGTCCATGATGTCGACTATGCTTTTCTCAAGGTCGCTGTTCTCTATAACTGGCACTCTTTCATCGTCAGAGGCTTTTTTGATATACTTTTGTATCTCTCTTATCACCTTGAAGTTCTCCATGTAACCATCCACCGAGCGCCTGAACTTCGTCTCAAATGCACGTGAATAAAGCCTATCCTTGTGTTCTTTCTCGTCTTTAATATGAAGGACGAACATCATCACATTATTCTTTTTTATCAATTCCTCATTTATGTAGCCCGGCACGATGTGCAGCCCTTCGATAAGCGTGGGTATGCCCTCCTTTAAGGACCTTTCGATGATTGCCTCTATGCCCACGCTGACTTCGGTGAGCTGTATCCTGAACCCCGCCAACGGCGCGTTCTTCTCGTCTAGGGGTATCTTCAGATGCTTATAAGCGTCATATGAAGAGCTATGCAGCTCCGGGAGGAGTTTGTCAGACACTGTTTTCCTCATGACCTCTCTTATCGAATCGGTGGATATTATATTCTTGATGCCTAGCCTGTATGCAACCTCAGTCCCCACAGTGGTTGTGCCTACTCCTGTACCGCCCCCTAAGAGCATTATGATAGGTTCCCTGCCGCCTGTCTTTAGATCCCTCCATACTTTGAAGCGGTGGGAGACGTTTTCGTTGACATCCTTGAGCCGTTCATAAATGAACTCGTCGAATTCATCCTGCTCGATTTCCTCAGTACCCTTCCCAAGAAGCTCATCCTCCAGGGCTTTTGTAAATGTATGTGCCTGCCAGGGCTTCATGCCCGCCCTTGTGAGAGATTCCACAAGCATCTCTCTTACAAAAGGTATCTTATGATCTTTATCCTTGATTATTATCATCTTAGTTAAATTCAGGGTATTAGCTTAAAAGTCAGATGCTTATCTCCTTTACGCTTATCTCGCCGTCTATATGGAGTACCAGGAAGTGCCCGTCTCGCGAAGGGCCTATGTTTATGATTTTTGTGTCTTTCAAAAAATCAGTGCACTTCGCCTCGTGTATGTGCCCGCAGATGTGGACATTCGGCTGATACTCCTCGATTATGTGCCTCAATGCCTCGCTGCCGACATGGCCGCTTTCTATTTTATCTGCCTTGGTTTTGGAGGGGGGTTCGTGGGTGAAGAGGACAAGCTGCTCAGCACCCTTATATGCTGCATCATCCAAAAGCCTTCTAAGGCCCTTCTCAATCTCAGACTCGCTCATCTCGCTCGGGGTGTGGAAGGGCGTCGGGTGGCTTCCTCCCCATCCTACGATGGCTGTCTTCCCTTTAAACATTATCTTGTCGTGCAGGCTTATTCCCTGCTCCTCTAAAAGCTCCCTAAGTGCAGGAGAGTCGCAGTTTCCGAAGAGGGCATGTATCTTTGCATGCTGGCCCAGGCTATTCACCAGATAAGCGAGATCTTCGCAGTTTACACTTTCATCGCACAAACTCTCAGAGAAGTCCCCGAGGTAAACAACCATGTCAAATTCTTCTTTCTCAAGCATGCGTTTGGCTATGTCCACAGCCCTACGGTTGCCGTGCATGTCTGTGAAAACCAGTATTTTGTAAGCCTTTTCCATTTAAGGATTGCCTTAAGGGAGATTGCCTTCCTTATCTATTTCCCCGATTCGTATCCTCTCGCTGCTTATGGGCTTCCCGTCACCTGCCAGCTCAAAAGGCACCTCGACGACTATTAGCTTTTTGAGATTCTTCTTGACCCTTACTGCGTTTATCTCCTTTGCGCGCAGCGAGGTTTCTTCACTTACGACTATTGCGACAAGGTCCGGGTCTGTTGTAGAAGGCCCATAGAAATCGTTTATCTCTATGGTCTTGAACTCCTTTCCGAACTGGGAGGAAAACCTACTTATTACCTCGTTTCTCATCTTGTAGCTCTCGACTTCGCCCGTCCGAAACCGCTGGGCGAACTGGTCGCTACTGATGCCTATAACCACTGAGTCGCTTATGTCAAACGCCACGGACAGAAGCCTTTCATGCCCTGCATGGAAATTGTCAAAAGTGCCCCCTATTATTGTTCTTTTCAATGCCATTTTCTAGAATTCGCAGATATATTTTGAGCCTAAGCAAAGAAAAAGGCTTGTTCTGGCCAAGCTAACCCAAAACCCTGTTTACCGTGTTGTGCACAACGACCTTCATGGGCTCATTAGGCGGCCCTTTTATGGTGACCTCATCGCTCAGCTGCCTCACAATCTCTCGCTTGGTCTCTATGTCAAGATTTTTAAACTCGTCAAATAGGAACTCTGTCGCGCTCTTGAGCCAGGCCTCAGTCTCCATGTCTATATAATAATCCTTATGCACGACATCCAGCTCTTTCAAATCCTCTTCGGCTTTCCTGAGTTTGAGGACTTCCTGCTCTTTGAGCCATTGCTGGTGTTTTCTCTTCAATATACCCTGCAGAACCAGGTCGTGTGTCTCAAAAGGCTTCAGCTCCATTCCCTTATTTCAACTGTGCATATTTTTTCTGCACCCGAACTGCACTCCACGGATGCCATGAATCTAGCGTCTTCCATCGCTTCTATCTTTGATTGCTGGACCGCCAAACCATCGCATTTCCCGATGCAAGCAAAAGATACTTCAATGGCTGCTGAGGAGTAGACCAAGTCCTCTGATGTTATAGTACTGCCTTTATCTAGACAGAGTGCCCCGCTGCTCGTAAATAGTGTTCCAAGGGTTTTTGTATGTATCTGTCGCACAATCTCTTCTTTCGTATCCTCGGCACAGCGAATCTCACACCCTATTCCCCCCATTACAAATGCTTCAATAACCAGCAGCAAGAGTATGCTCACCATGGCTCCGGCGGCCACACCGCCGAGAATCCTGCCAAAGTTTATGTATATCATTTTAGGCATATGGCCGAGTTAATCAAGCCCATCAGCAGGTAGTAGAATAGCAAACAGCCAAGCAGAATCCCGATTGCAATACCTATAGCAAACTGTTTTCCAAAGCGCATTTTTGTGGTATAATGAACGCGATATCAAAGAAAAACCTTTGAAAGCCCGGCTCCACTTATATGTAGTCTATTTCAAGCTCATCCTTCGTGATCTGACCGCTCTCTACAAGCCCCCCGGACTGGAAAATACCGGCCCTTTCCATTATCTCGCCGTAAACTGCCTTGAAATAGCTGATTGCAGTATCCAGATCCTTGATGCCTTTTGGAGTGACGCTATATATGACCTTTTTATCATCCCTTTTCTTCTCCAGTAGCCCAGCCTCCCTAAGCTTGTTCAGGGCCGGATAGATGGTCCCTGGACTGGGGGCGTCTTTCCTGCGCTTGCCCAACTCTTCGATTAACTCCTCCCCGCACATGCTTCTCTGTCTTATGAGCCACATTATGTGGAAGCTCAAAAGGCCCTTCATATCGATGAATTCAGGTTTTCTCATATTAATAAAGATAATACTACTAATAATACTTTAGACTATAAAAATGCATACTATGCATTATTATTCGTATAACCGATTATTATTGCCCTAACTGAGTAGGTGGTTAATGCCGTTGACCATCGCCTTCACCGACGCCATTATGATGTCGGTGTCCACCCCGGAGGCAGTTATTACATTCTCTCCGGATTTCATCCTTACGGAAACAGATACTGTGGCGTTAGTGCCTCCTGTTATCGCATCCACATGATACTCTTCAAGCTTTATCTTCTTGCTGCCGACTGCCTTCATTATCGCGTTCAGGGCTGCGTCTACGGGGCCATTGCCTTCCGCCAGCTCAGTTAGTTCCTTCCCCCCTGCATTAACTACTACTATGGCGTTTGGGGTGGCCTTCATGCCAGATTCTATCTTCAGGTCCAGAAGCTCGAGAAAGTCCTTGCCCTTCTCTCCCTTCACCTGCTTCACAACGGCGGCTAGGTCTGCATCAGTAACGCTCTTCCCGCTGTCGCCCATGCGCTTTATCTCATTGAATATCTTCATGAACTGCTCTTCGGTAGTGCTTATCTTCATGGAGTCCAGTATGGCTTTCAAACCTTTGCCCCCGACGTGTTTGCCGAAGCCGAAGACTTTTTTCCTGCCGACATACTCGGGGTCGACAAACTGGTAAGTGCCTGCGTGTTTCAAAAGTCCGTCCACGTGAATGCCGGACTCGTGCCTGAAAGCGTTCTTGCCAACCAATGCCTTGTTAGCCTGCACTGCGACACCCGTCAGGTCTTCAATAAGCCGAGAAATCTCGAATATCTTTTCGGTCTTTATGTTTGTCGAGTAGCCATAGAGCAGCTCAAGGGCGCCAACCGCCTCTTCAAGGGGTGTATTTCCTGCGCGCTCTCCCAGACCGTTAATCGTAACATCAATGGTGTCAGCACCAGCCTTGACTGACTCTATGGTGTTCGCTACGGCCATTCCCAGGTCATCATGGCAGTGCACGCCATAAGACATTTTTTTGTGTGCGCTTAACTCTTTGAAAAACTGTGCCATCTTTTCCGGCGTCGATGCGCCCACTGTGTCCGCAATCGTGAATCGGTCTATCCTGTCTCCCACAGTGTCCAAAATCCTCTTTAAGTATCCAATATCACTCCTTGAGCCATCCTCGCAGCAGAGGTCCAGATACATACCCTGGTCCCTGGCATATTGGACTACATGGTCTAAACGGCCTAGAAAATCTTCAGGGGTGGTCTTGAGCTTGAATTTGATATGGTCCTCGCTCGTGGGTGCAACCAAAAAGAGGCCGTCCACTTCACAGCTCATGCAGAGATCCACCTCCTTTTCAGTCACCCTCGAAAAGCTCAGGACCTTTGCATTAAGTCCCTCATTGGCTATGAGTTTTATGCTCTCCGCCTCCCCCGGGCTGGTACAGGCAGAACCTGCTTCTATAAAGTCCACACCCAAGCTGTCAAGAGCTTTAGCTATCCTGACTTTTTCCTCAGGGCTCAGCGAGACCCCCGGGGTCTGCTCCCCGTCACGGAGCGTCGTGTCCAGGACATTGAGTTTCATCGCTTATTTTGAAAAGCATTGGTTATAAAATGTTGCCAAACTCATGTTTTTTTCTCTAACTTTCTTAGGTCATCCCTTATCAGCTCGAGACTGCCATAGGTGCCCGCAGCAAGATTGTTGAAATGGTGCGCCGCATGCCCTCTATCCCCCCTATCCTCAGTGAGTCCCCTAATATGGTTAGCTGCACCTTGTATAGCTTCGATAGCATGGTCTATGTCCTCAAGGGGGGTTTGCTGCCTCATCGCGATGTTTTTGGCCATCTCATAATCCAGGTTGGAAATATCTAAGTGAAGTTCCTTTATTGTATGGAGCGCCCTGGGCCCCAACGTTTTTTCAAGAAGCCTGCGCTTCATGACAGTCCTTCTCCTTTCGTTGAGAATTCTTGTCCCGCTCACACCCCTTGAAATCTCGGCGTAGGAAGGCCGCTTGAACCCTATCTGCGCATGCGGTGATTTTCTTATTCCTACCATGGTGATTAATTTATCCTCTCAAAGATTTTAAATAACAAAGCTCAAAGAGGGGCGATGATTCACCAGGAGCTTGTTTCTGGAAGCAAATCTGCGAAGCTGAAGGGGAAGCGCATAGTCCTAGCAGTCTGCGGTAGCATCGCTGCAATAGAAGCGCCGAAGCTTGCCCGCGAGCTGATGCGCCACGGGGCTGATGTCACATGCCTGCTTTCCGAGGCAGGGCAAAAAATAATTCATCCTTGGGCGCTGGAATGCATCACTGGCAAACCCACTCTGAGTGGGATTACAGGCTCCTGCGAGCACGTCCAATATTGCGGCGACTGGGACGGGAAGGCAGACCTGCTCATAATCTGCCCGGCCACAGCGAACACCATATCCAAGATTGCCAACGGTATCGATGATTCAATAGTGACTACGTTCGCCTCGACTGCTATTGGGGCGAAGATTCCCCTGCTGATAGCCCCGGCCATGCATGAGTCAATGATTGATAACCCCTTCGTTCAGGAAAATATTTCTCGCCTGAAGAAAGCCGGCGTTTTGTTTGTGGAGCCGAAGAAGGAAGAGGGCAAAGCGAAGCTGGACTGGGAAAGCGTCTCAAAGGTTGCTATTTCCCTCTTTTAAGCCTATTTTCGGAAATACTAGCGATGAAATTGATAGTGGGCGTAAGCGGCGCTTCGGGTGCAATCCTCGCAAAGAGGCTTCTCGAGGAGCTCAAGGCCAGAAAGGTGGAGACTCATCTTGTCGTCAGCGATGGCGCAAGGCCCATAATTAAAAATGAGCTCGCCGGCGAGGATTTGTCAAGCCTTGCGGATTTCTCTTACGATTGCAAGGATTTCTATGCTTCCATTGCGAGCGGCTCGTTTAAGACTGATGGGATGATTGTGGTACCCTGCTCGATGAAGACTTTGGGCGAAATAGCTAATGGCATAGGCGACACCCTACTCTCACGCGCCGCCGAAGTATGCTTGAAGCAGGAACGGAAGCTTATTCTTGTGCCCAGGGAAACCCCCCTCAGCCTGGTCGACCTCCGTAACATGCTTGCAGCCAAGGAAGCCGGCTGCACGATAATACCCCCTGTCCTGGCATTCTATCCAAAACCCGAGTCCGTGGGCGACATGGTAGGTTTTGTCGTAGGCAAGATTCTGGACTCGCTGAACATCGACAACACGCTTTATGGGCACTGGAAGGGAAAATGATTACGCTACTTAAGCTTGGCGGCTCGGTTATAACTGACAAGTCAAAGCCCTACACTGCAAGGGGGGACGAAATATTGCGCCTCTGCAAAGAGGTGAAGGCTGCGCTTGCCGAAGACAGGGATTTGCGTCTCATAATCGGAAATGGGGGTGGCTCTTTTCCGCACCAGCCTGCCGAGAAAGGGCAGCTCAAGCATGGCATAAAAGAGGCCTGGCAGCTGGAGCATATGTTAGAAACCCACAGGGCCGCAAGCGAGCTCAACCACATGCTTGTCAGCAGCCTGGTCAAATCTGGGGTCCCTGCGATAACTGTCAAACCCTCCAGCGCCGCATACTCCGACAACGATAAAATCGTTGATTTCAATGTCCTCCTTTTCGACGAGCTGCTAAAACTCAGGGCTGTGCCCGTGATTCATGGGGACGTCCTCGTGGACATCAAGAAGGGCTGTAGCATAGCCTCCACAGAAACGCTGTTCAGCTATCTGGCCAATACCTTGCCTGTCAAGAGGATAGTGATAGGCACAAATGTCGACGGCGTTTTAGATTCTGATGGATGTGTAATTTCAGAGATTGACCCGCGCAACTTCACGGCTGTCAAAAAGCACCTTGGCGCATCCGGGCACACAGACGTTACCGGCGGCATGCTGCACAAGGTCGAGAGCATGCTGGAGTTGGCAAAAATGGGCCACCAAGTAGTCATCACTAACGCGCTCACGCCCGGCAACATAAAAAAGACGCTTTTAGGAGAGAATATTGGCACTCTCATACGGGGGTGATTGCTATGGACGGATTCTGCGATATCAACGGCGTCGAAGCCAAAGGCTGGGCCATGGCCTCGAAACCCGCAGTAGTCTCGTCCAAGAACGTTCAGCAAGAGGCCAGAAAGCTGCGCAGCAATGACGTGGTCATGGCTTCCGGCGGCAGTGATATAAATAGGCTCGCATCGGATTGCTGGGAGGTGGACATCATCGGCTCGCCCGAGGCGCATGATGAGAAGGACTTCATGCACCAGATGAACTCGGGCATAGACCTTGTGATAGCAAGGGCATGCGCCGAAAAGGGCATTGCAATCGAGTTCTGCTTTGCGAATGTGCTTAACTCTTTTGGAAGGCGGCGCGCGCAGATTATGGCGAGGATGATGCAGAATGTCAAGCTCTGCAGGCTTGCTGGATGCAGCATGGTGATAAGCTCGGGTGCAAGAGACAAATGGGCTGCGAGAGCGCCGCGGGACCTCATGGCATTTGGGGTGCTCATAGGCATGACTTTAACAGAGGCCAGGGAAGCTATCTCAGGAAACCCCTCGCGCATATTGGAACGAAGCAGGGCGAGGAATGATCCAAACGTAATTTTAAAGGGCCTCGAAGTAAAGAAGTGGATTTCGGAGAAAAAGGAGAAGAAAAAATATGGTTGGTACTGAGATCGTCGTCACAGGCGGCTGCGGAAGAATCGGCAGAAAGCTTGTCGAAAGGCTTGTTAGGGAAGGGAACGACGTCAAAGTCATCGATACAAAGGCAGGACATATAGAAGGTGTCCATTATTTGACTTCACCTATTTCCGATATAAAAAAAATCAAAGCAGATATCATATATCATCTTGCCGCGAGCGTAGACTATAAGGCATCGCGTGATGAGCTCAGGGAGAGGAACATAGCCCCGACTGCCCATCTTCTGAGGCTCTGCCAAGGTTGCAGGCAATTCATCTTTTTGAGCACCAGTTCAGTCTATGGGGCGTCCGATAAGCCCTTATCCGAGGAGACTACCCCTAAGCCATATACTGACTATGGCTGGTCAAAGCTAGAGTGCGAGCGCCTTGTGCGCGCAAGCGGGCTGCCATATACGATAATCCGCTCAAGCCAGGTATACGGGCCCGATTTTGAGGCGGGCTATAAGACCTTTCTGCAATTGGTACAAAACGGCAGCATGAGGATTTTCGGCTCAGGCGACAACTTTATCCCCTTAATCCATATCAATGACTTAGTCGATGCGCTGATGTTGGTAAAAGGCAAGTCTTCTACAATCAACCAACTATTCAATGCCGACGGGGACTACCGAAAGACTCAAAATGACTTGATGAGAATAGCTGCCGACGCAATGGGTGCGGAGCCCCCTGCATCGCATGTAAGCCCTGTGCTGGCGAAGCTAAATGGAAAGCTAACTGGCAAGAGCTCTTTTGTGAACGAATACATAGACAAGCTCACAAAGAACCGCATGATGCCCGTAGAGAAAATAAGGGCCATAGGTTTTGAGCCCAAGATAGGTCTCGAGCCGGGCATAAAAGGCGTGGTCGAGGCATTCAGGGCGAGGGGTTTGATCAAATGATTTATGATTTTGAGTTGGAGAGGGTAATCTCAGAGATCAAGAAGAGCAAGGCGAACATAGTGGGCCTGCAGTTCCCCGAGGGGTTTAAGACGCGTGCATTGGATATCGCGAGTGAAATAGAATCAAAAACAAACTGCGTGGCAGTGATTTTCGCCGACCCCTGCTACGGCGCCTGCGACACAAAGGAGCTGGAGGCGGAGAAGCTGGGCATAGACTTGGTTTTCCAGTTTGGCCATGATAAATTTTAATATGGATGTCCAGAAGATACCACTAAGCAAGCTCAGGCCGCATGAGGAGTTCACCGAGGGCCGGCTCAGGGCTCTTATGAAGGCGCTTAAGAAAACGGGCGTCCAATGGTTCCCTATACTCGTCGACAAGAAGGACTTTATAATACTGGACGGGCACCACCGCACCGAAGCATTTAGACGCATGGGCATGAAGACTATAGCTGCAAAGCTGGTGGACTACGATTCGCCGGATATTGAGGTATTCCCCAGGCGCGATGATATACCTATAACAAAGGATATCGTGCGCAGAAAGGCACTGTCCGGAAGTGTATTCCCCCACAAGACAACGAAACACACATATCCTAAACAGACTAAACACTATGATATTAACCTAGACGAATTCAGATAACTTGGATTGGTTACTTATTTAGTTCTATGACGTCTCCATCCATAAGGACATGGTCTTTGCCAACCCTTTGGCCATCATACTTGACACTTTTCCCCCAAACTCGCGCGTACCTAAATTTTTTCACAAAATCTTTGTGGATTCTCTCTGCCATTTGAATGGCTGTTGAACCGATTGGTATCACACACGGCTCGCTGTCGGGCGTATCTATAGTATAAATCCGCATGAGTTGGCATATGTCCCAAATCTCACGTTTCAGCTGGTCCATGTGCGCATGGTTCTTTACTGAGACGGTTATTGTCGGCAGGTTATATCTCGCCTTGATAAGCTTTACGACGCGCTTAACATCTGAGGGCGTTGCCAAATCAATCTTATTTAATATTACAAAGGCCTTTTTCCATACCGTGCTCTTGTCAATCGCATCAACAAATTCCTCAAGGCCCATTTTTCGGTTTATCCTCACATCTGCGTTGAGGATTCCAAATTCCCTGCATGTTTCGATAGCATCCTGCTTGCTACAAGTAAGCAAGTGCTCCCCAAGTATTATTATACCCCCCCTATCCTTCTTTTTAACCCTCACATCAGGCCTTTCTTGGTTTAGGCGTATGCCCGCAGTCTCAAATTCGTGAAGGAGCCGATCAAGTCTCTCTAACGGGCGGTTATCCATTGCAAGGAAGAATGCGATAATATCGCTGTTACGCATGACTGTTAAGAATCGCCTGCCCATCCCCTTTCCTTCCGCAGCTCCGGAAATTAAACCGGGCAGGTCAACCATCTGCAGGCTCACATCGTTAACTTCGAGCATTCCCACGTTAGGCTCGACTGTTGTAAACGCATAACTTGCCACTTTAACGTCCGCATTTGTGATCTCACATAACATACTGGACTTGCCGGCGTTTGGAAAGCCTGCAAATACTATCTGTGCGGCGCCTTGTTTTCTCACGTTGATTTCAGTGCCGCCGCCCGCAGACTTGCCCTTTTTGATTATTGCCTCTCGCAGGAGCGCCAATTTACGTTTTAAGTTGCCCCTTTCCTTTTCAGTGCCTTTGTGCTTGGGGATGCTGGAAATATACTCTTCCAAGTAATTAGCCTTTTCGCTATCACTAGTTGCAGCTTCATACTTTTTGTAGGCATCCATGGTCCTGGAGGGTGCATTTGGCATTTTTAGGACATTTCTAGAGCATGCTCTCTATTTTTGCAGCAAATATTGCGCCTTTCTCTTAAAGAATGGCAAAAACCCTGTCAACTCTCACATTGTCTATTTAGAGAAATTCCAAAAAGCCGGAAAATTGGGAAATAATTTATTATTTTTGATTATATCTTATTAATTAAATGTATATTAGAATATCTTTTTATAGACTATTATTATAACCAATTTTATTTACTAACTATATTTAAAACAATATAATTAAACATATGCTATTTCTTACCAAGTAATCAAATAAAGGTTTTTAAAGCCCGTCCCATAACCATATAACAATGGACAGCATATTAGGGTTTTTCCTGCAGGACAAGCCGGCAAGGATCTTGCTTGAAATGTCGAAGAACGAGCGGACTTATCCCGCGGATATTTCCAAGGCGCTTGCTGCAACTTATTCGCATATTGTGAGGGTCATTCAGAAGCTGGAAGCCTATGGGCTAGTGGAGTCTGAGAAAGAGGGCAGGACCAAGTTTATCAAGCTTACTGAGACTGGGCAGCAGGTGGCGCATAACTTAGAAGGCCTGGAGATGGCGCTCAAAAACATAAGCGAAGAGCGTGAGCGCAAGGGCAGAAAGGCCGAAAAACTGGAGACTGAAAAAAGCGCCGAAGAGGGTGCCCCTAAAGGGCAAAAAGAGGGCAAAAAACAGGACTGATTCTCTTATTAAAAAGCCTCAGTTTCCTGAGGCATCATTTAAAAGTTTTGGGTGCGTGGAAGTGCCTGAGCTCAAAAGGCTCTCTATATACTAATATAGGGGGCACAAGCGGGGGTATTCGAGCATAGTATATAAAAGCCTCAGATTTCTGAGGCAGTACCTATATGACGCTTTAAACGATATATCTTTTATGCCTCAGATTTCTGAGGCACATAAAACAAACGGCAAAAATGTTCGACTGGCACAAAGCATATGAATCGCAGGATCTCAAGGACATTGTGACTCTCTTTTTGGACAGCGGCCTGCGCAGGGAATGCGGCACCAAGGTGGCTGAGATGCTTTTGGACAAGCCAAATTCGCGAAGAGGCGCCATAATTGAGGCTCTAGACAAAGAGGGTTTTTCCAAGGCTACTGTCGAGCGCACGCTCCGTGATTTAGAGACAATAGGTCTCATCTCAAGCGAGGGCAAATACCTCAAAACAGGTAGGTATCGCCTCAATTTTTCGCGCTTTTCTTCTGCTCTTTCCCGCCTCTCGCGCACCGTTAAAAAGGTTCAACAAAATGCTACGAGCGAACAGAGTGTTTTAAATGATTCTGATGAATAAAAATTTATTAATCAAAATTTTTCTAAAACACATTTGTTAATAAATTTTATTTAAAAAATCTTTTATAAAATGTGTTTTATAATATATGCCTTATATTATAATCTTTTTATTTTTTTAGAATTTTCGGGTTTTGGCTTCAGGAGCTTGGCATCCACTAAGCGCCACCATGCATCTGGCGACAGGGAAAACAAAGCCTGAATGCCCCGCGTTATTCGGGCAAAATAGGCCACAAATCCATAAATAGAATTATTCAAGTATGTTTTTTACCCTTTTACATAGTCAGAAAGCGTTTCGGCACATAGTTTGTATGTGAGGATTGAAGCTAGCCTTATTGCATATATGTCTTTTCAATAAGCCAGGCTCTAATTATACATGGACTTTCTTTCTGTCGAAAAAAAGATAGAATCGTTTATCCAGGGCAGCACAAAGCGCGCCGGCGCCCGCGGTGTTGTCGTGGGCCTCAGCGGGGGCGTGGATTCAGCAGTGGTCGCAGCCCTTGCCTCGCGTTCCCTAGGTCCTGATTCAGTACTTGCCCTGATAATGCCCACCCCCCATAACTCATCGCGTGATGTTTCTGACGCCAAATCGCTTGCAAAAAGCCTGGGGATACGCCATGAGATAATACCGCTAAAGGGCATACTAAATGCATATATGGAATTTTTGAAGCCTGACAGGACCTGCGAGGGCAATTTAGCAGCAAGGATACGGATGTCTCTTTTATATTATAAGGCTAACCTTCTAAACTACTTGGTGGCAGGAACAGGCAACAGAAGCGAGTTGAGTGTGGGGTATTTTACGAAATATGGCGACGGGGGTTGTGACATTCTGCCCATCGGTTGCCTTTACAAAACTCAGGTATGGGGCCTTGCCGCATCCCTTGGTATCCCCAAAGCTATCATAGACAAACCGCCAAGCGCAGGGCTTTGGCCCGGCCAAACAGATGAAGGAGACATGAATATGAGCTATGAAGAGCTCGATTCGGTTCTCACCGGAAAGAAAGGGATTTATTTTAAAATACAGCGGATGATAAACTCATCGGAGCATAAGAGAAAGCTTCCGGAGACGTGTAAAATATGAAGGCAAAAGTCGTATCAGGCAAAAAAGAAGGAGAAAAGTATATCCCAGTATATGCACAAAAGATAGAAAAGCTTCTGAAAATGAAGCCTTTTCCCGGGACTCTGAACCTAAAAGTGGATTTCATACCTCCCTTGGATACCCTGGAGATACCCTCGTTCGGCCAGTTCTCTGCGATAGAACTGGCCCCATGTACTGTCAATTATGAGAGGGCGTTTGCAGTATTTCCTGAAAAAGGGGGCTATAGGGAACAAGGGATCGTGGAGGTAATAGCCGAAAAGAACCTCAAAGCCCATCTCGGCCTTGAAGACGGGGATTTCGTGGACCTGCAATTCTAAGATAATAAAAAGATGGAACAATTCATAAGTGATGCAGTAGAGAAAATAAAGGCACAGGTCAAGGGCGGCCATGCGGTGATAGGGCTTAGCGGTGGTGTGGACTCAAGTGTGGCGTCACTTCTCGTTGCCAAGGCCATAGGCAAGAACCTAAAAGCGGTCTTTGTCGACACGGGCTTCATGAGAAAAGGCGAACCCGATCTAGTGGAAAAGACATTCAAAGGCAAGTACGGCCTCAACTTCAAGCTTGTAGACGCTCGCGATGAGTTCATAAAAGCGCTTACTGGCGTTTCCGACCCGGAAGAAAAGCGCAGGATAATCGGCCACAAGTTCATTGAAATCTTCGAGCGCGAAGCCAAGGAGTTTGACTCCAAATTCTTGGTCCAGGGCACGATTGCGCCGGACTGGATAGAAACCGGAGGTAAAATCAAGAGCCATCATAATGTCACGCTCCCCCAGGGCATGGTTCTTGAGTTGGTAGAGCCCTTGCGGGATCTCTACAAGGATGAAGTAAGGGAGGCTGCGCGAGCATTGGGATTGCCACCTGAGATAACCGAGCGGATGCCCTTTCCCGGGCCGGGATTGGCCGTGAGGGTACTAGGTGAGATAACACAGGAAAGGCTCGAGGCAGTAAGGGAAGCTGACGCTATCGTACTGGGGGAGATAGAAAAGGCTGGCATCAAGCCATGGCAGGCCCTTGCTGCAATACTTCCCGGGCGTGCAACAGGCGTCAAAGGCGATGCTCGCGAATATGGCTATATGATTGCAATTAGAAGCGTGGAATCCCTGGATGCAATGACTGCGACTTCGATGCACGTATATTGGGAGACTCTACAAA
>CAYMNU010000058.1:0-8041 GCA_964391885.1 uncultured archaeon
GAGAAGTTTCAAAAAACATATTGGAATCCTACGGGCAGATATGCGGTTTTGTCATCGCAGGCCTGAAAAAGCTCGGCATTGGTGCAGAGTTTAAACCTATAAATGACATAGTCGTAGGAGGCAGGAAAATCTCGGGCAACGCCCAGACGCGCAGGGGTAGGATGCTGCTGCAGCATGGCACAATACTTCTTGATGTGGATGTCGCCAGAATGTTCTCTTTGCTGAAGGTCCCTGACGAGAAGATAAGAGACAAGATGATTTCTGCCGTTGAGGAAAGGGTGACATCGCTTAGGGCTCTGCTTGGCAGGGAAGTGGGTTTCGATGAAGCCAAGTTCGCTATCGCATCGGCGTTCAAAGAGTCTGGAAGAGGACTTAAGGCTTCTGAATTGACAGAGGATGAGCGAAAGACGGCAAAGAAACTGCTTTCAAAATACTCTGGCAATGATTGGAATCATATGCGCTAGATGCACTTCCAGCCATCGGCATTGCAGCAAACTCCGAGATGGCCTGATTTCGGGACTATGGGGCCCTCATATAAGGTTGTCCAAAAGGAGCACTCAACGTTATAATAACCAGACAAGCATCGGGTGGCATGCGCAATATCTTCGCAATCGAAGCCTGTTGAGTTCGACACTATGTCTTCAGGTGGCTTGAGATAAAAAGGCTCGTTGTCCGGCGAATTATAGATTGAATCGTATTCCTTTATCATGTATTCCCAGTCATGCATAAAGCCCTTTCCGCTGTAAAAGTAATCGATGCCTGCGCAAGGAGACTCAAGACTGAGGTTCCACCACTTATCCCACCCTGCCCGACCGCCAGAGTTTTCATTTTCGTCGCCTTTGAGCATGGGAGTAATTGGCCTTATCTCAGTCACTACTGAGGTAGTCGCAGCCAAGGGCTTTGAATGATCCATGACTAGAAGATAAGACACCACTGCAATAAGTATTACATACGCGAAGGTGCCATAGTCAAATCCGCGAGGGATTTTTAATGGGAATTTTTTGGGGGGGCGATAGCTTGGCAAAAGAGCCCGTATAAACTCCGCATCCTGCCGCAGCTTAGAGCTATTTGTATGCGGTTTTGTTGAGCTATCTCCAGAGTCGGGGGTAAATTTTTCGTTACTCATTTGTCATTAATGTTACGTTTTAATTAATAAAACCCTTATTTAAGCATGCAAAGTTTGGACTACAAGGTGCCCGGAGGAAAGCTGATACGCATAGATGCTGAAATAATCGAAGGCAGGATTAAAGACATAAAGATAAGCGGGGATTTTTTTATACATCCTGAGGAGAGCATAGCCGAGATGGAAAAGGGCTTGCTAGGCATGAAATTAGGAAGAAAGGAGCTCAATAGGACAGTGTCCGAGAGGTTTAAAGGCTACGAAGCCGTGGGCATCTCAGCAGAAGAGCTGGTCAACGCGCTGATGAAGCTTGTTGTATAGCATCAAATGCATCCGGGATTTTCATTGGAGTATAACGCAGTTCATAGCGAGCCCTTTAATACATCAGTTATATCCTGCTTTTTAACCGCGACTGGATTGCAGGCTATTGCCCCGGAGCCCAGCTTCTCTGAGTATTCCGCTATAAGCTCCAGGTCACCTTCATCGACGCCACAGCAAGCGAGCCTGCTTTCAAGCCCCAGTGATGTAATAATGCGCCTCACGGCATCCACAGACCTCATTGCCCCGTCCTTGCCGCAGCCGGCATTCTCCCCAAGCGCCCCGGCTATGTCGCAGTACTTGGCGACGGTCTTAGCATCGCTTTTTCTTATGTTGAATTCCATCACTGCCGGCGTGATGCATGCGAGCGCCTGCCCGTGGGCCAGTTCCGGATAAACGCCCGAGATCGTGTTCCCTATGCCGTGGACCATTATCGTGCGCGATGAGGTTATGCATATGCCGGCGTAGCTGTCCGCAAGGGCCATCGCATGCCTCGAGTCCCTGTCACCTATGTTGAAAGCCCTTGCTAGGTTTTGGGATATGAGCTCCATTGCCCTTAGGCACAACATGTCGCTTATCGGGTTCGCCCTCTTTGAGACGTATGCCTCCATGACATGCGCAAGCGCGTCAAAGCCCGTTTCCGCAGTGACTTTCTTGGGCATGGTCGAGACTATGTCCAGATCCACTATGGAAAGCCTTGGAAAGATATGGGGCGAACTGTAGGCCGCTTTTTCCCGGGTTTCCCTGTTGGTGATAACTGTATACCATGTCAAGTGTGAGCCGGTGCCGCTTGTAGATGGGATGGCTGCGAGGGGCAGTGTCTTTCTCGTAGTCTCTTTAAACCCGCACACAAAGGGCCATGCGTCGCTGTCGTCATGGCCAATGCCCACTGCTATTAGCTTGGCAGCGTCGATGGCAGATCCTCCGCCTACTGCAACGACAAAATCGCATCCCGAATCAAGGCCCTTAGTGATTCCACTTGCAACAGTCTCAGAGCTCGGGTTCGGCTCGATGCCCTCAAAAAGGCTTACTCGGATACCTGAGTCTTCCAAGCTGGCTTTTGCTTTATCGAGGAAGCCCAGCCTTTTCATTGAGCCGCCGCCCGCGACTAAAAGCGCGTTTTTGCCTAGCGCTGCCGCGTTTTTGCCGAGCTTGTCCAGGCTACCTTCACCGAATATGAGGTTGGTGTGTGGAAGCAGAAATGAAAACCCATCCATGCTAGACTAGAAACAGGGTAAATTAAAACCCTGCGAGTTCCGTATTTATTAGCAAAAAGTCAAAATCACCTTATGAAGACAGAAACCCGAATAGTCGCCCCGGGCGAAAAGCTGTTTGACGTGGACGACGAGCCTTTTCCCAAGGGAGCCTGGTGGTGGTGGTTCTGGCTGTTCACATTCGATAATCCCATGAATCCAAAGCAGCCGAGGCAGTTGATGATACTGTGGTCAACAAAGAACGTCAAGGAAATAGACTGCAACGGGCTGAAAATAAAACTCAATCTGCCGATAGACAAAAAGAACATAGAGGGGGCAGTGGCTGCATGGTATTACGACGGGTGGGAGATGCGCCATAACTTCCTTCTGGAGCAGTGCAACATAAAGCTCTCAAAAACAGGCCTTGTGACAGAATCAGAGACACCCACATCCTTTTCGCAAGAGGGCGAGGATTATGTTGTTAAGATAGGGGACATGGTCTTTGCTGCAAGGGCTGACGGCAAGGAGGATTTCCTAAAGCCGAACCACCACGGCAATCATTTTGGGGCGGGCAAGAGCTATTCTATAACCAAAGTTAACCGCTTGTCCCTCAAGGGCGTCGTAGATGGCAAGCCAGTAAGCGGGACTGCTTACTTCCAAAGGGTTTTCGTCAACGCGCCTGCCATACCTTGGTACTGGGGGCTCTACCATTTCAGGAACGGGGGGGTTCTCACTTACACATACCAGTGGATTCTGGGAAAGAAGCTCAAGCGGCATATCGCCTTCTTTGACGGCAAGAATCTGCACGAGTTCAAGGGCATAGATGTGAAGAGGATAGAGGGCAAACACCCCTCTTTTGCAGTCAGTGCCGAGAATAAGAAGGAAAGGATATCTTTCATGGTGGATGCATACGAGCATTCATCCTGGACGTTCAAAAAGAAGAGCCTGGGAATAATACCCAATAAGTTAGTCTACAACGAGTACCCTGGGAGGCTGAGGGGTTTTGAATTGATTGATAAGGGAACCGGCAAGACCCTGACGCTCAAAGACCTCGGGCCCGCATATGGGAACTCAGAGCACACGACAGGGTTTCTTTTTTGATAATGAGCGCCTGGAGCATGTCTTCAGCCCTAAGGTTAATATCCTTTACAATTATGGGATTTCGGCGGATTGGTCGCTGCCGGGCAAAAGGGGGCAGGCTTTTAAGCGAAAATAGGTAAGATAATGGTAGGTATAAGGACTGCTGAAAAGCTTTTTATTCGTTCTCACCGAATAATACTATATAGTTTTATTCGATAACATCGAACAATATGGAAAGAGAACAGCTCAAGAGGATACTTGCCGAGCAGAGGGAGAACATGCTTGCAAGAAAGCCGGGCGTCCGCAGGGAGGCCTTAGACATAGTGAAAAAGAAGCTGAAGCTGCCACATGTCGTGATGATAACGGGTATCAGGAGGAGCGGAAAATCCACGCTCCTGCGCCAAATAATCAGCCAGTATTACCCCCGCGGCGACTTTTATTATGTAGACTTCGAGGACGAAAGGTTATTTGGCTTCGACCCGAAGGACTTCAATCAAATTTACGAGGCCCTGCTGGACCTATATGGGGAGAAGAAGACCTTCTTCATAGACGAGATACAAAGGGTGAAGGGCTTTGAGAGCTTCGTAAGGAGGTTCTACGCAGACGGCTTCAAATTCTTCATAACCGGCTCCAATACCGGGCTTTTGAGCCGGGAGTTCGGCACGAAGCTCACCGGGAGGCACGTAGATATCGCCGTCAGGCCGTTCTCCTTTAAAGAGTTTTTGGCCTTAAGGGGCGCCGACCAGCACAAGGGAGCCCACACGACCCGGGCAAGGGCGAAGCTCAGGAAGCTGTTCGACGAGTACCTGCGCGGCGGCGGCATGCCCGAATATGCCGTAAGCGGCGATTCCGAGGTGCTCACAAGGGTCTATGAAGACATAGTTGTCAAGGACATAATAGCGCGCTATGACATACAGAACGAGCGCCAGCTCAGGGAGCTCTATCGATATATGATAACCAATTTCTCGAAGGCCTTCAGTTTCAACTCGTTGAGGAAGGCTGTCGGGCTCGGGAGTGTGGAAACAGTGAGCAGGTATGCCACCTATCTGGAGGAAACTCACCTTGGCAGCATCGTCAGCAAGTTTGACTACAGTTTGAAGAAGCAGATAATAAATGACAAGAAACTCTACGTCGTGGACAACGGCTTCATATCTGCAGTCTCGACCAAGATAGGCGAGGGCCCCGGTTGGTTCCTTGAGAACCTCGTCTACAACGAGCTAACTGCCTCCGGAGATGTATTCTATTACGCAGGCAAGGGCGAGTGCGACTTCGTAGTCGTTGATAGGGGCAACGCCAAGGCCGCTGTCCAGGTATGCTATGAGCTTACCAGCGAGAACCGCAGCAGGGAGATTAACGGCCTGTTGGAAGCGATAGATGCACTCAAGCTAAAGAAGGGTGTAATACTGACCTACGACCAGGAAGAGACGATACGGGAAGATGGAACAGAGATAATCGTCAAGCCCGTCTGGAAGTGGCTTCAGGAAGATGTTCTCGGGCTGGAAATCCTACTATGAGAAGGTGCCCGTCATAGGAGGGGACTTTTCGTATTACATGATAACTTTCCCGCTGAGATCCCGGGGAGAAAACTAGGGGGGAAACTGTGGAGAAAATACGGAGAAAATACGGAGAAAAGTTCGGAGAAAAGTTCTGAAGACTATCGAGAAACTACGGTGAAACTATCGAGAAAATGCTCATTGCAATTATCGAAAATCCCTCAGTAACCGGCGGCGAGCTGGCGAAAAAGTCAGGACTTAGCGAAGCCGGTGTGAGGTATAACATTAACAGGCTAAAAAGGGACGGAGTTCTGAAGAGAATAAGCCCTGACAGGGGCAGCCATTGGGAGGTTTTGGAATGAACTTCACATTCTACGGCGCTGGAGAATCCCATTTTAATAGATGTTAGTAATAAATTAACAAGTGTAAATAAAATGCTAACGAAATTATTTTCAAAGACCAGGGTGAGCCTCCTCAGGATATTGCTTTTTTCCTCCGGAGGATTCCACCTGAGGGAGCTTTCCCGGAAGGCGGGGGTAAGCGCCCCCTATGCCTCAAAGGAGCTCGCAAACCTCATGGATGCGGGGATTGTAAGGGAAGAGAAGGTGGGCAACCTGAAGGTCTATTCAGTAAGGGAAGGCTGCCCATTCCTCCCGGAGCTCAGGGGCTTGTTCATCAAGACAGATTATTTGGGCGAGCTGGTGAGGGAAAAACTAAGCGAAAAGGCAAGATATGCCCTCATATACGGCTCCTTCGCAAAAGGCGATGAACGGGAAGGTAGCGACATCGACCTTTTGGTCGTCTCCGGGATGGATGAAGACAATCTGCTGGAACTTTCAAAGAAGCTTGAGGGCGAGACTAGCAGGGAAGTGAACTACATACTCTGGAACGATAAGGCATTTAAGGAGAGAAAGGGCAACGCCCTTCTGAAAACCATACTCGACCAGGGGTTTATAATGATCATAGGCGATGAGCAAGAGTTCAGAAAAGAGGCAAGCTAGTCTCTGGGAGCCGATAAGCTCGGATAGGAAACAGGTCGAAAGGGCGCTTAAGCTTGCCGAGAGAGACTTAAAGTCTGCCGAGAGCCTGCTTGAGAGCGGGGACAGCGATTGGGCTTTTGCAATCGCTTACAACGCCATGCTTCAGGCAGGCAGGGCTCTCATGTTCTCCGGGGGAATGAGACCTAAGGGGGAGTTTAAACACGTCTCGGTCGTGGAGTATGTTAAGCAAATCTCGCCTTCATTCGCACAGCGCCTGCTGGACTCCTTCGACCGCAGCAGGAAGAGGAGGCACAGGGTAGTCTATGACGATGTCGACACGGTCAGCGAGGAAGAAGCCGGGAGAGCCATTTCTGTTGCAGTCGAGTTTGTCGAGGAGGTAAAGGGGAGAATATGAACTTCATAATCTACGGCGGCGCCCGCGAGATAGGCGGCAACAAGATACTCCTTGAGGAGAACGGGGCTAGGGCGTATCTTGCCTTTTATTCTCCAACTTCTTAATATAACACTTCCTTGCGGTCATGGACCGTAAGCCCCCCTGGGCAACTTCGGTTGCGGCCAGGGGATTACTCTTACTATGCCCAATATTACTTTCTAGATTTTACACTACAATCAGGTTTACATTACATTTGGAAATAGTTTTACATTAAATAAAAAACAGCAGCATGATCTTTAATTTCTTACCCTGACGTTATAATTTGGTTATAAATTACTTTATATATGAGTAACTTCTAATGTTACATAAGTGGAAATGGAAGATATACAAATTTATGTTGGCGATAAGGAAGCGTCCGATGCATTAGATGCTGCCATATGGAAAAACCCGGATAAGTTTGAAAATAAAAACATCTTTTTTGTTTCCCCGGAGCTGTTTCCAAAAATATTCTCCAAGGAGAGAATAAGGCTAATCAAGGCTTTGGAAAAGAAACCCACAACAATAAACGAGCTTGCGTCAATTCTTGATAGGCCCAGGGAGGCAGTTTCAAGAGATTTAAGCTATCTGGCCTCCTTGAACCTGATTAATATGGAGAAGAACGGCAAGGAGAGGATCCCGACAAGAATAGCGCCAATCAGTATTGCAATTTAATCCCTTTGTTTCTTAGGTATTCGCTTTTCCAATTCTGCCAGTTAAGCCTAATTTCTTCCTTTGCCATATTGAAGAGCTCGTCCAGCGGGCGATTGGGAAGTGCTTCCTTCCTCATCGCTTTTTCATAACTGCAGTCCTTGTGGGCGTATCCATGCGAACAGTCATAGCGCACAATCTGGTGCTTATCGCCCTTGATTAGGGCTATTTGGATAACTGCGAACCCGATGATGTTGCCATGGTCTACAATGAACTTGGTATGGAGGAAATCGTGCTCGTCCAGTGCGTCAGTCTTCTCTATGACTTTCATGAGATTCTTGAGATTATGTATATTAAAAATCGAAGGTTTTCCACCAGTCTAAGGACTGGTGGCTAACCTAACTGTCAAAAACCATGCCACCGGTCTATTGACCGGTGGTTTTTGACACCGCTGTTTTTCTGGCCCGGTGGAAAGCCTCGGTAAAAGAGGCTGAGGAGAGGATGTTTAAGGCGCAGACCCTCCTGTGGTCGTGCATAAGCAAGCTTGAAAAGAAACCCGAAAGCCCGGCGCAGGAGCTCTTCCGGCGCTTCGCAGAGCTCGCCTACCTGCAGATAGCTAACAGCGAGGAGATGTTTGGGTTAGTGGGGGATTCTGGGTTAGAAAGTGGTTTAGGGCGCTTTTTTAGCGTTTAATTTCAAATTAAGCGTGGCAAAGAGTCTTCCTGAGCTCTATGACGAGGCGAAACCTCTGAC
The DNA here is from genome assembly GCA_964391885.1 of uncultured archaeon. Classification (GTDB taxonomy): domain Archaea; phylum Altiarchaeota; class Altiarchaeia; order JAFGQM01; family JAFGQM01; genus CAYMNU01. Next base: position 8,019 of record CAYMNU010000058.1, read on the forward strand.
TAGCAAGATATTCGCGAATGGCT
>CAYMNU010000059.1:0-2873 GCA_964391885.1 uncultured archaeon
ATCAACTCAACATTCGCCCCGCTTGTCTGCTGGACCCACACCTTCAGCGACGGCAACCACAGCCTGCAGGCAACATGCGAGGACATCGCCGGGAACGACGCATCCATAAGCGCATGGCTTGAGGTAGACACCGTCGGCCCAATAATCACCTGGGACTGGCCTGACATAAATTCTACAATAGGGATAAACCAAACCCTTCCCGGGGCCATCCTCAACGAGCCCGCCAACTGCACGCTTAACTTCAATGAGTCCCCATTCCCAAACGCCACCTTAGATACCAGCTTCTACTGGCTCCTGCAGGATCTTGAAGAAGGCAACTACACTGCCAATGTCTCATGCGATGACCTTGCCGGCAATCCTTCAACATCATCCCCTGCATGGCTTGTTGTCGATTCTACGCCCCCCCAAATAAACATAATTTCCCCCCCCGACGGCTCGCCGACAAATGACCCCACCCCCACTATAACATTCAATACAAGCGACAATATCGCAGAAGCATTGGATTATGAGGTCTATGTGGATTCCCTGCCCGCCCTGCACTCCGGCAGTGGCAGGGCCCCTATTGGCATCACGTCCATAGACATACTCTCGGGATTCTCAACTCTCGGGGAGCACAATGTCACGATAGTCGTCACCGACGACGCTGGCAACTCTGCAAACGACACTATAACACTACACTTAATTCCCCCTGTAGTCTATCTGATGAATCCCGGCTATGCTGAGATACTCAATGATTCGCAGCAAGACTTCAGCTTCAAGGTCATTGACACCATATCGACAAGACTTGACTGCTCGTTCTACCTCAACGGAGTGCTCAACCAAAGCGCCCGCGTCGATAATAATTCGATAAGCATTTTCAGTACGGGCGTCGAGGAGGCAAACGACCAGAATTGGACAATAAGCTGCCAAAATAGCATACCTTTCTCCAGTAGTGACACTTGGCCGTTCAGCGTTGACCTTACCCCTCCTTATGTGGCATTGTACTCTCCCTCGGGAGGCCTGACTAATAATGCAGACACTCTCATTAATGCCACCGCTGTAGATGCCAACCTAGCCAATATAACCATAAATGCATACGCATCAGGCCTCTACTACAACAAGACCTGCACATATTCTCCCTGCCACGCTACTATCAATCTCCCGGACGGTTATTATAATATAAACGCCACAGCATGGGATCTTGCAGGCCACAGCAACTCGACTGCCAGCATAGACATAGAGATAGACACGCAACCCCCCATATTAACATGGACATCACCTGTAAATACAACATCCCACACCAGTCCTGTAATCCTCCAGATAGGCTCTGACGAGGCGCTCTCATCATGCACTATAGAGATTAACGGCATCAACAGAAGCATGGAAGGCGCACTTACCCAGTTCAGCTACACCTGGCACCCGCCTGCAGGCAACAGCAGCCTGCGCGCATACTGCAGTGACCTTGCCGGCAATCCTGCGAGCATAGCGGCATGGCACAATAATGCAGTCATGGAATACGATTCCGGCCGCGGTGGTTCATCAAGAGGCGGAGCTTGGCCAAGCTTCGGCCAGCCAATACAGATCCCCCCGGGCACAGCGTCTATAATCATTAGCCCACATTCGCCTTCACTGGGCGACACGGTGACTATATCCGTAGAGCTTTCCGGCAATCCGCTCGGAGGCAACCTGACATTAATGGGACCGTCGGGCAGGCGCATAAGCCTAATGATTGAGGGCTCTTACAGCTTCGAGCCTGATGTGGCCGGCAACTGGGTTGCAGTTTTCCAAGGCGAAGGCCATAACCTTGAGGCGCGGTTTAGTGTGTCTGCCTTGCCTGATTCTCCCCCACCCCCTGGTCCTCTGCCTCCAGAGCCTAAGCCCCCTGAGCCGGAAGCGCCGGACGGCCCCGAACCGCGACAGCCTGAGGGGGATGATTGGCCATACATTGCTGCGGTCATTGGGATAGTGGCGCTGGCATCCCTTTTATTGTATAAGTATTATATCAAGAAGCCCACGGCCCTGTAATCTTATCACTAAGCCCTTTGAATCCTACATCTCCTTTCTTGCAATTTTCCCTCTAGGTTTCTCCTCACACCAGACCTGCCCTTGGAAGGAATAAACCTCTGTCTCAGGGTCCAGCCAGGCGTCCGAGGGCAGCCCTGCCTTGCGGCATGTCTGTGACAAAAATTCCTCTTCATCCCAGTCCCACTCGACGGGAACCTGCGGCAGCAAAAGCCCTGACGTCCAGCCCTGCTTTATTATCAATCCGTCGCGCCCTACTTTAACCTTCTTTGGAAGCTCCTTGCAGTCTTTTACTTTTATCGGCTCCGGCGGAGTCAGGGCAGAGACCTCGACAAGCAGCCTATCAAGCTCGCTCTCTTCTACAGGCCTAAACCTGGGGTCGCGAGAGGCTGCGGATATAGCAGAATCAATGAGCGCGTCAATCAGCGGTGCCACGGGTTCGGGGAAGCCTATGCAGCCCCTTAAATCATGGCTCGGGTATTTTTCCAGGGTGACAAATACGCCCCTTTTTTCTTTGAAGATTTTTAAAATTTCTTTGGGTTCATACCTTCTAGTTTCAGAAACAAACATGTCTACAGTACTCCGTGCAATTTCGACTGCGAGCTTTCCTTCATCTTCGGTCAATTGTGCCATCCTAAATGAATGCCCCCAAGTAATCATAGGCTTCCCCGGGCTCAAAGCAATACTGCACTTTGTTGAACCTTTTTTTGAGCCCAATCGAGTCCAGCCTCACTTGTCCCGGGTCTTCCTTCTCAACGGTTACTCTCGAGATGAGCCCGGCAACCGAGTCCATCTCCTTTTCCTTCATGCCGAGCCGCGTGAGCTCCTGTGTGCCGATGCGTATGCCCGAGGGATTTTCCGGCTCGTTGTCC
>CAYMNU010000060.1:0-17659 GCA_964391885.1 uncultured archaeon
GACTATAAGCGAGATTACATTTGAAGAGACCAGCCTTGGGGCGAACTCGGACGTCAAAGTCTACGCCGCAGGCGAGCTATGCAACCTCAGCTATGCCGACAAGTGGACTGCTGATTGCAGGGCGCCCTCAGAGACTGGCGAATACGACATCAGCATCCAAGCTAAGCACGCGGGCAACACCGGAAGATACGCCTCTGAGTTTGAGGTTCGCCAGTACGCCCCGGGAGCAGGGCTCATAACCATAACCCCTATATTCACCACACACGGCAAGCCGCCGCTGGAGCTCTACTACGAGATTGAGTTCAACGGCAGTCTTGTAACACATCTAACTAATCAGAGCACCAGGCTGACATACCTCAACTCCCCCGGCGCATACGCAGGCGAGGCAGGTGAACTAAGCTTGGTCTCAGGCTACGATTACTGGTCCCTCACCGCGGACGTGCCCTACAAAGGGGAATACAGGCTAACTATGACGGTGGAGGTGTTCAGCAACGGCGTCTTCTACGAGGCCAGCTATGCAGCAGGCTTCACAGCTACAGAACACTCAAGCAAGCTCAGGGCCGAGGTGCATCTCTCAGACCGGGTGCTCACACCCTCCCAAGTGTTCACAACTGACATAATCCTCAGCTTCGACGGCAGGGTGCTTCCCAACTTGGAAATTGTCGAAGCCTTCTACGACGGCGTCTTCCACATGGTGCCCTGGCAGCAGGCGAGAAGGCTATATTCGCTTAATTCCCTCGCGCCGCCTTATGAAATATGCACTACGAACATGCGCTTCCTGATAAACGGCCTGGAAATAGCCCCCCAGGAAAGCATCCATATCATAAACACCGGGGGCACCACATCTATCAGCTGCCCACTGGACCGGGGCGCTTCCTGCAACAGCATCGAGGATGTGCGCAAGTGCATACTGAATCACCAAGACCGTTTGTCCTACTACGAAGAGGCCCAGCTCATGACCTGTGTGACGTCGGGATGCGGCCTCACGGTGAATCCGACATGCGCCTCTAATAACAAGGGCGACCTCGAGCCGGACTGCATGATAGATGAAGTGGATGTCTATATAGCTGAAGAATGGCTCGGCGCCATCAGGTCGCAGACTGACAGGAACGCGCTCTCACCATGCCTTGACATGAACAACGATGAGGTAGTCAATGATGCAGATTTGGAATGTCTCAGAAAGATGAGGTCAGGTAGTTGGTATGGTGATATCGATGGCGCTGCCAGCGAACCTGGAATATGCACAAGATCCATGAAAGGGGGTTTCTGCTTCGACATATCCACCTCCTCTCCGCTCCCTGGTGACATGGTCTATGACGGCAAGATAGACCAGTATGATGTGGAAGTAATGGAGAATATAATAACAGCCACTTCTGCGGGCGTCACCCCTCACGAAGAAATGCTCGCCGTGGCCGATTTTAATCAAGATGGTAGGTTAGACCTTCAAGATCTCAAGTGCTTAGAGTATTTCATGGCGGTAGACTTTAGCACAGGGTATATCCTTCCTACTTCCGCCACTATACCAGTCTCATGTATGAACATATTCGATTTGGGTTGTAGGGATATTCCCGGCGATCTAAACGGCGATGGTGAATTAGATATACTGGACCTTATATTCATGCGACTAATAATTGCAGGACAGCTAGACCCCTACTCGGTTTTCACATGTGCAGACATTAATCACGATAACCTAATAGACCAATATGATCTTGAATGTTTGGAGGCCTATATATCCGGAGATGAACAGGCTTGGTTACATTGCTTTGACTGCGATGGGAGCCTACCCTTTGATTATTGGCATAACGTTGAAATATGCAATGACGGCTGGGACAATGACTGCGATGGCCTAAAAGACGACCAGGATCCGCGATGTGCATGTACTCCTGACACCCCATGTGATATGAAATGGGATCTTGATGGTGGTTCTGTGCCCGGCTTAAACGATAGCAATTACATGACGTGTGCCAATTTCGGCGAGGGGTATGGATGGTATCGTCAGGAAGAAATCAATGAAAACTGCAATTCATCAACGGAATGGAACGGCACATATATGTGTGGGAATGATGTAGGGTATACATGTGTCTTCAAATACCTGGAGGGGTTTGCATACCCAAACAATGTATCTCAGGGATCTTTTGGGTGGCTCGAGGGCGACGGTAATATAGGGCCGCTTGGCATTGCCACCCGGTGCACAGATAGTGGACATCCCTCGTGTGCCATTGGCTGGAACCGCGTGGGGACTTCCGGAGGTAATTGTAATTCTGACGGCGATCCAGAATGCAAAGACTGTGGTAATGATTGGGATAGATATGAGGCTGGAAAAGTGCATCACTGCAGCTTCTGCAGATTTGAGTACGACTTCTGCCAGGACCTTATTTGTGGCAGTAGCGGAACCACAATGAATGACACAATTAGCGATGAATATAGTCCTTGTGCGGGACAAAAAGCTAGTTTTACAATGGTTGGTTCCCCCTATGGCACTTGCACCAGCAATCTATACACTTATACCGGACCTGCATTGGATTGGTGTTCTACTGGCTGGTCTAATAACTACGCCGATTCTTGCTCTTTTGAAGACCAGTGTATGGGTTTGATTTAAACTAACCAAATTATGATCATTTTTCTCCCCTCTCCTTCAGATTAGCCGATGGCATCCAAAAAGGGCAAGCCGAAAATCGAGAAGCCAGAGGAAGTAAAGTCAATCCTCCCAGAAGAGCTCCAGAAGCTCCTCATAAAGCAACACTACCATTTGGTGGGGCGCCACTCGGCGGTCAAGGCATGTGAATACCTCAGGCGGAGCCTCATGAACCAGTGCGTCTGCTACAAGCAGAAATTCTATGGCATAGAGTCACACCGCTGCCTGCAGATGACGCCCGCAGTCTCATGGTGCACTGAAAAGTGCGTATTCTGCTGGAGGCCTGTAGAATGGACTCTTAATGCAGTTCCTGAAGACTGGGATGACCCCGATTACATAGTCGAAGAGAGCATCAAGGGACACCGCCTCTTGATAAGCGGCTATGGCGGCCTCAAAGACAGGATAGACCCCAAGAAATGGGAGGAAGCGCAAAATCCCAACCAAGCTGCCATAAGCCTCTCTGGCGAGCCGACATTCTACCCGCAGATCGGCGAGCTGATTGAGTCCTTTCACAAGCACGGTTTCAAGAGCACTTATCTGGTCACCAACGGCACATTCCCAGAAAGGCTAAAGGAGATGAGCTCGGAACCGACACAGCTTTACCTTAGTCTCGAAGCCCCGACCGAACAGCTGTTCAAGCAGCTGAACCGGCCTGTCATACCTGATGCATGGGGGCGTATGAACGAGACTTTAGATATATTGCCGCTTTTCAAGTGCCCCACTGTGATGCGCATGACAATGGTGCGAGGCTGGAACGACCATCCCAGATTGATAGAAAAGTTCGCCGAGCTCATAAAGAAGGCGGAGCCCAATTTCATAGAGGTGAAATCCTATATGTGCGTAGGCTACTCGCGCAAGAGGCTGACCCTTGAAAACATGCTGTCGCACCAGGAGATAATAGACTATGCCAAAAAGATTGGCGAAGCTGCGGGCTATGATCTTAAAGATTCTGTTGAGCTGAGCCGGGTGGCACTCCTAAAAAAGATTTGATTTTTCCTCATGCTGCTGTGCGGAATGCACGGCCTTACACTCATGGGCGGTTGAGCGGAGATAGAATGCAAGTCCCGCTAGCATGGCTCCAACGCCCACGCCAAGCATTGCGATATCACCAAAGAAGCCCACCTCCACGCTTGCATCTGCACGCGCCAGCTTTATGAATGCTTCCGCCGATATGGCGAAAATCATAACTGCGAGGAACCTGGTCAGGAAGTCTCTGGCACGCTGCTGCGTGTTCTTTACCTTCTTATCAGAAATCTCCTCGTCAATCATGGATTTGGTTAAATCAAGGACCGCAATGCCTATAACAACAATCCCAAGGCCAGTAATAAGCGAGATGAAAGCGCCATCCCCACCTATGTCTATCCAGCCCTCTGCTATGGATTTAAGGCCCAATATTATAAGTGAAAGGCAGATGATAAAGAGTATGATAGCTACTATTATAAGGGTGCTTTGCAGCATTTGGTCAAATATATCCATCCCACTCTTTCTTGCCTGCATTTGCCGCATCATTTTAGGATTTCGCCGCTGGTTTCAAGTATAACAACTGGGCGGGCGCTTTTTTAAACGCTCTTATAATTAATGTATACTCTATAAAAAATGAAAAAATTGCTGCTTTCGCTGACACTGGCCGTATTTTTGATTACCCCTTCAGTATTCGCAGCGCTAGATTTGTCGCCCTACGAAGAACTGGTTTCGGACATAAGCCAAAAGGAATCCGAGATACAATCAGCGCGGGAGATGTCGGATTGGGACTCTGTGATACGGCTGGGCCGGGAATTGGATTCACTAAAGTCCAGAATGTCCACGCCACAAATGCAGGTTCTTGCAGCATATTCGTATCTTAATCTGCCCATGAGCGAATCAGAGTATCTGATCTCGCAGCTCGATCAATACTTTGAAGGGGGCCATGCTTCAGAGGCCCGCTCTGCAATGGAATCTGTAAGTTTGGAAATTATCGCACTAGAGTCGCTATACCAAAATCAAGACTATTCAAATTCATTGGCTTCACTTAACACTGCCTTGCCCAAGGCATCCAGCCTGCCTTCATCAATTTCAGGTTCTGCTGCACAGGCCATTGCAGCGTTTAAGTTGGAATCAGCCGCTGAGCTGAGCAACAGCAAGCTGCAAATGCTTGACAACGCCCGCTCTATATTCTTTAATGCCCGGTCTGTTTATGATAGGGCATCCGCAAGCCTGCTGGCAGGCAATTATGACAAGGCGTCGAAGGAATATGCAGAAGGTCGAGCCATTGCCGAGGAGGCCTTTTTACTGGTTTCGAGGACAAAAGACTCAGAATTCACGCTTTCAGATGAGTCGAAACTGCTACTAATAATTGCACCCTTCTGCTTATTGATTATCCTTCTTTTGTATTTCAAGATTCAGTTCAAGAAATCGATAGTTAAATCAACAATCTCCAAGTTGTCTTTTAATCCCGGGGCGCCCATAGAGACAGAAAGAAACATTGAGTTCCTCAACCTTGAAAAAACGCCAATGCCCGTAAAGATTTCAGATACCCCGCCGCTGGAGCTGAATGCCTCTGACTTTAGCATGGAGCCAACAGAAACAGAAGGCAGCAATCTTGTCTGGGCATTTGAGGCGGACCACGGCAAGACGATAGTCAACTATAAACTCAAGGGCGGCCCGTTTGAGCCCGGGACATCAATCAAAATACCTGCAGCACATGTTTCTTATATGCAAGATGGCATCCAAAAGAAGTATTACGGTTCGCCAGCAGAGATAAAAATAAACTAATACTACTCAGTTGAACCTTCTTGTGCTGATTGGTCTTCCTGATTGTTATTCTTCATGTTCTTGACTATATTCAGGATGCTTTCGAACCTGCTCTGGGCCTGACTTTCCCTATCTTCAAGCTCCTTTATCTCTTTCTTCTCTGAAAGTACAACATGTTTTAGAACATTTATTTCCCGTATCACGAGATTCATTTTCTGTTTTAGGAGGTTCAGCTCGGAGTCGATAGTTTTTACTTCTTCTATAAGTCCATTCACAAGCTGCATCTGAGCTTCGGCTTCAGCCTTTTTTCCGCTGGGTTTTCTTTCCTTCTTCCCTCCCTTTTCCCTATCTCTGTGCCCCATTGCATTAACTATTATGTGATGTCCAATAAAAACGTAAACCCCGTTTGTATAGAAGTACACTTTAAATCCGTATGCCAAAACCCCGCCATCCCCTTTTTACTTTCGGCAAACAAACTATCAGTGCAGTGATTTCCCATGGAAACTCTTCTTGATGCAGGATACCGGACCGAAGACGAAAAGGCGCTAATAGACCTATTTTATCTCCCTGAAAACCAATCGGAAGACAAGAAAATAAAGGAGGTGAAAGATTTTTTACCCTATTTCTATGCTATTCCCGCGAACACTGCAGAAGACCTATTGAGCGAGTTGGAGCAGGCGAATTTGCCTCAAATAGAACGCACCCGCATAGTACGAAAAAAAGATTTCCATAAGGACTTGGAAGTCGTCGAGGTCTCCCTACGGCATCCCCGGTATGTTCCCGAGATGCGCGAAAAGATAGCCGCTTTTAAGAACTGCCTGGAAACCAGGGAGGACGACATAAGGTTTGTCCAGAGGTATATAATCGATTCAGGAATAGTGCCTATGAAAGGTGCCGACAGTGCGAAGATGAGAATAGCCGCATTCGACATAGAGACCACGCCGGACCCAAAAGACCCTACAAAGAATCTGCCTATAATGATAAGCTACGCTGATAGTCTAGGCGTGAGGGCGGTTTGGAATTTCAAGTACGACTCAAAGCTGCCATTCGTCGAGCGCCTTGAAGACGAAAAGGGGATGATCGAATCGTTTATGGACGCAGTGAAGAAGCAGAAGATAGACATTCTTGTAACATACAACGGGGATAATTTCGATTTTCCGGTCATAAGCGAGCGCTGCAAGGCACTTGGCATAAAGTTTGCTCTAGGCGCAAAGGGCGAAGAAGTCAGGCTCGAGCGCAGGGGCATGGACATGGGCGCGCGGATCATCGGCAGGCCGCATGTTGACTTGTATCCTGTCTGCAGAAAGATGTTTTATCTCCCCCGCTACACGCTGGAAGACGTCCACCTTGCTCTTTTCGACGAAGAGAAAAAAGATATTGACATTGAAAAGATGTTCTCGCGCTGGGCTGAAAATGAGCAAGTAGATGAGATATTCGAATACTCTGTGTCTGACGTGGACTCCTGTTTGAGAATAGCGCACGAAGTCCTCCCGACTCAGTACGAACTCTCCCAACTTATCAACCAGCCACTATTCGAGGTTACGCGCATGGGCACCGGGGGTGCAATAGAATGGCTATTAATGAAATTGGCCCACGATAAGGGCATCCTTGTCCCATCAAAGCCCAGCGACCGGGATTATGCCATGCGCAGGATGGACCGCTACGAGGGCGCATATGTCGTCGAGCCCGAGAAGGGCCTGCACGACAATATTCTGGTTTTTGACTTCCGCTCGCTGTATCCTTCCATCATAATAGCGCACAACATCGATGCGTCGACAATCAACTGCGACTGCTGCAAGGGCGATGAGCACGTTTCCCCGACTGGCGCGAAATTCTGCAAAAAAATTCCCGGGCTCATACCAGAGCTTCTTGACGATATCCTGAAGAGCAGGGCAAAGACCAAGCTCGAGATGAAAAAGCTTGTTTCCGAAAAAGGAGACAAAACTAAAATCAAGAGCCTTGACGCAAGGCAACAGGCTCTTAAGATACTAGCCAACAGCGCGTATGGCTACATGGGCTTTTCCCGGGCGAGATGGTATAACAACGACTGTGCGGCATCTGTGGCAGCATGGGGGCGGGAATATATAAAAAATACCATAAAAGTTGCCGAGTCGGAGGGCTACAAGGTGGTATACGGCGACACGGACAGCCTGATGCTTAAGGTTCCTGGCAAGCCCGACGAAAATGAGATACGCAGGATAAAGAGCGATTTCCTTTCAAAGGTGAACTCAAAGCTGCCCCAGGCAATGGAGCTGGAATTCGAGGGATTCTTCCCCCGGGGTGTATTCATAACCAAGAAGAGATACGCCCTTATCGGCAGGGACAAAAAGCTGACTATAAAGGGCCTTGAGACAAAGAGGCGCGATTGGGCCAACATAGCAAAGTCAACACAGGAGAAAGTTTTATATACGATACTCCAGGAGAACAACCCTGAAAAGGCCGCAGAGATGGTCAAAGCAGTAGTGCAGGACCTTCGCGACATGAAAGTTCCTCTCAAAGACCTGTTGATTTACACACAGATAACTAAGCCGCTTGGCGAGTACGAGAACACAGGCCCCCACGTCGCGGCTGCCCGCAAGGCTATCAAGATGGGCAAAAAAATAGTCCCCGGCGAAGTGATACAATACGTCATTACCAAAAAGGGAAATTCGATAAGCGACAAGGCTGTGATGGTGGGGTTCGTCAACGAGAACGATTACGACCCTGACTATTACATAAACAACCAGCTGCTTCCTGCAGTTATGAGGATACTCGAGGCCTTGGGATACAGCGAGGATGAGCTGAAGGGCCTGGGGAAACAGATGACGCTGGGGGGGTTCTGAGGGCTATCGAGCCGAAGCCTCGATACAATATTGCTTGAAGATAATTAGGCTCAGAGCTCATAAGGATCCTCACCGGCCCTTTTCCGCTTCGCGTAAAGCGTTGACGGAAATGAGCCTCAGTGGTTGTTCGCGTCATCACAGCCGCTTATTTTTACCGGGACAATGATATATACATAGGTAAAAAGTAGCTGCAAACATGCAGCCTGATTTTTGTTAAATCAAACATAAAATACCCATGCTCATAGACCAAAAACGCCTTGTGAAAACCCTGCAGCAGCTCATACAGATTCCCAGTGTAACGGGTAGTGAGGGGACTATCGCAAAATTCGTGCAGAACGAGCTCGAGGCAATGGGCCTTCAAACAGAAACCGACGAAGTCGGGAATGTCTATGCAGAGTTGGGCAAGGGCAGGAAGTCATTAATGCTCAACGCCCATCTGGACACTGTGCCACCAAACGGCTATAAGAAAGACCCCTATAGGGGTGAAATAAGGGGCAATAGGGTTATAGGGCTTGGCGCATCCGATTGCAAGGCAGGGCTTGCGACTATGATGGAGATTGCACGCACGATTGACGCAAAAAAACTCAAGGGTAGATTGATTTTAGCATTTACCGTTGCAGAAGAAGCCGTCCTCGAGGGCAAGCGCCTGCCAAAGGGCAGCATGTATGCCGCCGAGAAATATAAAAACGACGGCTGTTTGGTATTAGAGCCGACAATGCACAAGGGCATACCCAAGATATCTGCCGGCTGCAGGGGGCGGATGATACTAAATCTCGAGGTCAAAGGAAAAGGCGGCCATTCCTCTAGGCCTAAGGAAGGCATTAATGCAATAGAAAAAGCGGTAGAAACTGTGCATCACCTGATGGAGCATGACCTCCTTAAGGGCTATTATTTTGGAAAGGAGCTCCCTGAGACGCTTTCCATAGTCAAGATAAACAGCGACTCGCCCGCCACCAATATCATACCTGCCAGATGCAATGTCACCGTGGACTACAGGACTCTACCTGGCAGGACGGACGTCAAAAACAAGATTAAGAAGTCCATTAAGCACAGTGCAGCAGATACTGATATAAAAATACCCTACTTCTCGCCGGGCTATGTCCTAAATGAGGATTCACTCTTTGTCAGGTCTTTCAAGGAAAGCGTTGATAAGACCTTCAGGAAAGACGTGGATATTATGGTCGCATTAGGCAGGGCAGACTCCGAGTATTTCTTCAGGCACGGAACGCCCGCGATAATCTTTGGCCCGGGCGAAAACAAGCAATGCCATAAGGCGGAAGAATATGCGCTGATTCCAGGCATGGTCAGGGCAAGCAAGGCGGCGATGAATTTTACAAAAACTTTTCTATCCTAATCCCAGATTATAGCCACTGCCTGTCACCCTCAGTCAGGCTTTCCATGAGCGTTTTGGTAACTTCTATATCTTTCCGAAGCTTTCTGGAATAGCTTAGGACTATCTCTCTCAAAACCTCTTCCGGCACTTCCTCTTTTGGATTATGGCCCTTCTTTTTTATCAAATCAAGAATCTCGTCCGAGCGGGTCTTCCTCTTCTTCAACATATCCTTCAGGGGTTTTAGCATGGGGTAATACTTTTTGTTTGTGAACCTCAAACAAAGGCTCCAGAAGCCCTTGCAGTAATCATATACAATATCCTCCTCAAGCCCGTTCCAGGCAGCTTCTTTTTGCAGGACCGTATTTACATGCCAAAAAGGCGGCACATATATTTTTGTTTTTTCGCCTTCCTCGAACTTGAAAGGCTCCCTTATCGCAACGTTGTCTGTAACAATCTCAATCTCCTTCCTCTGTATGTCCCTGAGGGCGTATTTAGTAAGTATTGCGACTGCCATAAGGGTCGAAGGGAAATTCATATCCATGTTTCTCAACTCTATCGAACCCACCTTGTTTACTTTTACGGGATTCCATGAGATGTCCAGCTTATTCTTCTTATCCACCTCGGCCATATCACCGCCGGCTTTCTTTACGATATCCATCCATGTTTCATGCTTTTTCTCGCTACGTGTAATCAACTCCTCATAAGTCGCAACATAGTTCTGAAGCCCGCCGAATGCCTGATAGCTGGAATAGAGGCCATCATATTTCAGGGCGTCGCCCCCCCTATAGAGCAAAAGCCTTGAGCCCTTTGCCAGGTACTTTCCCTGGAAAAGAGGCGAGGATTGGGTGAGCGTCGTAATAGCGGGGTCTATGGCAATTCCAAAATTGTATGCATTGACGGTCTTCTGTTTTTCAGAGCGAAGCGCTTTCTCGTTTAAATGGCGGTCGTGCCAGTTGAATATTCCTTCAGGCAGCGAATAATGGAAGTGGAATCCTGCGCAGCGACCGGCATACCCCCACTTCTCGCCGAATATCTTTTCCTTAACCCCATACCAATCGCTCTTGCGCATCATCGGCTCGTATTTGTAGGGGTACATCGCCATGGGGAAGAAGCTTATGTCAAATTTCTCTGCAACGTCCAGCACCCCCAAAATATCCTCAAGGAACTTTGTTGCCACATTACGGACATATATCCTGGGATATACTCCCATTTCTATGTACGAATGGCAGCACTCCTTCACAGCCTCGTGCTTCAGCTCGTTGCTTTCTATGTGATTCAAAACCTTGTCTGCTTCATTGGACACCCCACCTTCATTGTCCACAAGCAGGAATTCCATCTCAAAGCCGGTTTTTGAGCGCTCTTGCTTTGCCTTACCTGATTTTGACCCGATGCCTATGACGCCGCTCCGCTTTCTTGAAGCCTTTGTAAACAGGGTATTGTAAGCCATTATCTTAGTATTTTGCCATCGAGCAGATTAATAATCGCAGAGGGCTTTCCCGACCCGAACTTGCCGGCATCGACTGCAAAATCCAGCCGCTCAAGCACGGAAGCAGGGATGTCATCAAGGCAGAGTGCGGGTGCATGGCCGGAAAGGTTCGCAGAAGTCGTTATTATGGGCACGCCCGCCTCTTTGACCAGGCCAACTACAAACTTGTTGTCCGGAATCCGGACGGCAACTGTATCTAATCCCGCAGTCACCCTATTAGAGACCTTCTTATTGCGCAGTATAAACGTATACGGGCCCGGCAGCTTATCTTTTAGTTCCAGCTCTTTCTTCTCATCCACCTCGGCATAGCTCTTTATTTGCTCTATACTTTGGAATGCCAATGAAAGAGGTTTTTTGAAATCCCTTCCCTTTATCTTGAAGACCCTCTCCACAGCACTCGCGTTCGTCGCATCGCAGCCTATGCCGTAGACTGTGTCAGTGGGGTATGCAAAGACCTCACCCGCCCTAACCCTGTGGCCCAACTCACATATATCCGCATCGCATATTTTGATTATCTCAGCCATTTTTCTTCTCGTATAATATCAGAAAATCCTGCGGCGAGAGGTCCCTCACTCTGAAGTTCCCCAGTTTTTTGTTCCTGCGTTGGAATAAAGCCGCGACAAAATCCAAAAACCCCCTTTCAAGAATCCTTTTCTGCCTGAGCCTGACTATACAGGATTCGACTCTGGGCTGGGGCTTGAAGGCATTTCGCGGAACCTTATCCAAGAGCTCGATATCGCAGCAGAGCTGTGCGCATACAGAGACTGCCCCATAGTTCTTCTCACCGGGCTTCGTAACGAGCTTCTGTGCAAACTCTTCTTGTAGCACAAGCACCGCCATTTTGAATTTGTGCCCCAGAAGCTTCAGTATGAAGGGCTTTGAGATTCGGTAGGGCAGGTTGGAAACACATTTGTCAAAGGGTGGCCAATCAAGCTCCAAAGCGTCGCCGAGAATGAAATCGATGCGAGGGTAGCTAACCTGAAGCTTCCCGAAAAGCACGCGGTCCTTCTCTATAGCATTGACTTTGCATTTCTTTGACAAGAGCTTTGTAAGTGCCCCCCCTCCAGGCCCTATTTCGAGTATCCGGTCTTCGGTCTTCGGTCTTGCTGATTCTACAATCTTCTGCAAGACCCTCTGGTCTACCATGAAATGCTGCCCGATTTTTTCCATTATGTTTTTTTGCCTGATTTTATGTCAGTAAGCTATAATAAAGCATGCCTTCACGACGCCTAAGGGAAAAGCTCACTAAAGAGAACCTTTGGATATATGTACTTTCCCTTCTAAAGCGCAAACCCATGTACGGATACGAGCTTCGCGACGCGGTGGAAAAGCGCTTTGGCTTCAAGCCCGGGAATGTTACTGCGTACAGGGTCCTTTATGCACTCAAGCGGGCAGGATTGGTCGCAGAGGTCGAAAATACTTCTTCCCGCGACAGGAAATATTATGCGGCAACAGAAGCCGGCCTGAAGGAGCTTGAGTCGGGCAAGGCGGTTTTAAAGGAAATCTTATCTAAGCTTTGAGCTAATTCACACGCTGTAACGCCTCGCTATCTTCTGCCTCAATATGGATGCCTTGAGTGCTACCCCGCTCTTGTTTAAAACGGGCATACACTTGCCTTCTCTAATACTGTCTAAAATATCCTTAGGGCCTTCTGCCTCAAGCTCCGTGCATATAGCGCCTATGCCCTCTACTACATGCGCATCGCTGCCTCCGACGAGCGGCTTTTTGTGAAGCCGGGCGGCTTTTTCAGCCTTGCCGTTGCCGTGCAGGCAGTGGCCGTTTATCTCGATTGCATCAAATGGAAGCTTCCAGCAGAGGTCCCCTACCCCGCTCCTGAAGCTGTCATAGGGGTGCGCCGCGATTGCAAGGCCCCCTTGCTTATGGATAAGCTCGACAGTCTCCTCCGCGTGTAGGTATTTTTCTATACCTTTCCTAACGCCCAAACCGACTATATGGCCTTCTATCGAGCTTATCTCAGTGCTTGGCAAGATTATCAGCTTGCCCGAAGATTTTTTTGAAGCAAGAAGCGAGCCTTCTATGGCATTGTGGTCGCTTATGGCGATACCATCCAAGCCTAACTCGATAGCTGCGTGTATAATATCATCTATCTCAGAAACAGAGTCTGATTCGGAATACTTGGAGTGTATGTGATGGTCAAAAAGCATGTTATTTTTGTTCTCATGCTTAAAAAAGCGGATTAGGCCCCGCCCCTGCTTATGGATATCATATCTATTTCCACTCTCGTGTTGCCGTAGTCGCACCTAAGCTCCCCCTTACCACCTACCGTTGGAATCTCAGGGAAAAGATTCCTGCAGAAGCTTTCCCTGTATTGCTCAAGCGAGGAGCCGCCGCAAAGCTCTCTGCACATCTCGTCTACGCGGCCGAGGCACCTGGTCCTGGCTTCGGTCCAATCTATCGATATCTCAATCCTGGGCCTGTCCCTCCACTCTGACGAGATGCATTTTCCATCCGGTATCGCACCGTCTGTGAAGCAGGGTATGGGCAGGACGCCTTGGGCGTAGATGGACCTGTATATTTCGGTGAGCTCTTCCTCTTGCAGAGGGGCAATGAAGCTCCCTTTGTCTGCCCATTTGGTGAAACTGGCACCAACCTCGCTCCCAAGGCCTATCTTTATATGCAGGTTTTCAAGAAGCTTTCTCACATTGCTTTTATATCTTTCTTCATCCCCATCCCCGCTCTCGCAGCGCAATTTATTGTCCCTTACCGAGCTGACATCCACGTTGGTATGGCGGTCCCTGAACATGAATGCAACTTCGTCCTCCCCAGGGATTACATAATCTCTATGGTCATCCTTGACCGTCCCCCTGACAACCACAGACCTCGCCTTTGCGTCCCATTTCCTGCAAACTGGATACACGGAATCAATCCTGGAATAATATTCCACACATACGCTCCCCACGTCTCCGATTATATAAGTCAAAATTTCCCTAATCTTCTGTGGACAGCTTCCCACCCCACAGCGGGCTGCGAAGAGGTCCAGCGAATAATAAGGGTTATCTGCACCCTCTGGGGGTTCGCCTATATTGCATGCGGCCTTCCCAAGCACTATTTGTATGTTATACGGCATGCAGTTGCGGTATTCGCCTATGCCGTCTTCTACGCATGAGATCTCGAAATTCTCTAATCTATCTTCCTCTGACTCTCCCTCAACCCTGAAATCTGAAAGGCTTATCCCTAAGTAGTTCAGGCCCTTTTCAGAATCCCTTATGTAATCGTTTGCAAACCTGAGGAAGCTGCCAGAAAACCCGGATACCTTATTCCTCCAATCGCTTAATAAAGCCTCCATATTTCCCTCTTCAGGGTCTTCGATGGCATTGTCCTGCTTTTTGATTATATGCCAGCTCGGGCTCTCCCAGCTTGCGATGGGCTCTAATATACCAAAATCCATGTTGCCTCTGTCTATTGCGAGCCTTGCTGTCTGGGCCACCCTCCTTGCGGCATTATAAAGTATGGGCACTCTCATGTTTATGCGATATTCCCTCCCTGCAATATCAACCGTAATATTTGCATCACCGCCCTGGCCTATGCAGGTTATCCGTTCGCCATAAGAATAACCCCTTGCTAATATAGTACCATCCCCCCTGTCAGAATCTCTTATCGATGGGTCGGACTGTGCACCATATGCCATTTCTACCACACAATCTTTTACATCGGGCATGGTTCGGTATGCCTTTGCATACGCTTCTATATCAAGGCCCAGCGCCTCCCCCAAGTTTTCGATATAATATGTCGTTACCGCACTCCTGAAGCCCCCTGTCCAGTCTTCATCAATGCGTATGTCAGACTCGCTTCTCATGAAATTGCGGGTCATCCTCTCGAGGTTTATCTGAAGCAGGACGTCATAGCTGTCCGCCATTATCGCAGCTGCCACAAACTGCAGCCTTTGGCTGGCCTCGGCGCTCCTGGCGTTTGAAATCCTCGCGCTGTTTTCACCCACCATTGTCAATGCGACGGCAGCAGCCAGCATGAATATAGCAGCGCCGATCATAGGCGCAGACATCATAAAGCCTTTTTTCCCGACGGGCATGTGAATTATATAAAAGATATAAGAAAAATCACCGAAAGCGTTTTTGAGATAGCCTTTGTAAGATTTTCAGGAAATTGTATATGTTGAAAAAGATTTCAAAATGCCCGACATAAAAAAAGTCGCAATAGCACAGATATCTGCAAAAGCAGGAGATTTAGACTATAACCTGAAAAAAGTAATGCACATAATAAGGAAAAATGCAGATGCCGATATAGTCCTTTTTCCGGAACTTATACTACAAGGGCACCACCACAAGCCCTCTAAGGAATACTACTCGCAATCAGTAGACGTGGGCACTCTTGAAAAGATACAGGAGGTTTGCAAGGACTGCGATGCCGCCGCTGTGGTGGGGGGCCTCGAGATAGTGGAGGGGAACCACTATAACTGTGCTTTCTACATTGACGAGAACAAGATAGACCGCTATATCAAGACGCATGTGCACTGGACTGAGCAGTTCACTCCCGGAGACCAGCTGAGGTGCATAAATACCAGGATGGGAAAGCTGGGGATGATGATATGCTTTGATTCGGCATACCCTGAAGTGGGCCGATGCCTTGCCCTTATGGGGGCCAGGATATTCGCAGTCATAGGTGCGGTTCCCAGCGCCTTTAATGAGAAGTACATGACGAACCGCCTTAAGGCACTTGCAACAAACAACCAGGCCTTTGTATTGTACGCAAATAAATGGAAGCGCGGGAAATTCAACGGCGGCTCATGTATAATAGACCCACATGGCAGGATTTTAAGGAAGCTGGGCGACCGGCAGGGAATATTGAGGGGAAAAATTGACATGGATGTGGCCGAGTCCTGGAGAAACGAGGAAAAGATATACCAGTACCGAAGGCCGGAGCTTTATGGCAGGATACTTAAACCGTAATGGTTTTTGTATCCCTTAATCTAATCTAAACCCAAGAAGGTGTACACATATGTGTTCTATAGCAGGTCTGATTGATACGAAGGGAGGGGATGTAAGCACGGCCCTGAAGGAGATGCTCGAGCTTACCGAGCATCGCGGCCCCGACGGTTGCGGTGTTGCAATAGGGACATCTATAGAAAACAGCCCGGATCTACAGCATCTTTGTGTCGAAAATCTTTCCGGCGAGCACGGCGTTGCCCATTCCAGGCTTAAGATAACCGGAGAGACGGGAATCCAGCCCCTATGTGATTGCAACGACGAGCTTGTGCTTTCTTTCAACGGCGAGATATGGAACCATCGCAATCTTCGCAGGAAGCTGAGGAAGAAAGGCCATATCTTCCACACGGATTCAGACAGCGAAGTTGTGGTTCATCTTGTCGAGGAGATGAGGAACGACTCATCTAATTTTATAGAAGCGGTATCGCGAGCCACACAAGAGTTGGATGGCGAGTACGCGTTTGTGGTCTGGGACAAGTCAAAACGCAGATTTGCGATGGTCAGGGACCCCGCCGGTATCAAACAGCTATACTACGGCGAAAGCGACAAATACATAGCTTTCTGCTCGGAAAAGAAGCCCCTCTGGGAGCTTAATATAGAGCCTAAACGCGTCCTGCCCGGCAATATAGTGGAGATAGGACTAAACCCTTCCGGAAAGGAATATGCATTCAGGAAGCTTGCAGGAAACAGCCTCGAAGAGCCTGAGATAACCATAACTGACATGAATAAGGCAATTTCCAAGTACAAGGAAGCGCTGTTCGACGCCGTCTGGAAAAGAGTAGAGGGGCATGAAAGGGTAGGTGTCATATTCTCCGGAGGCATCGACAGCGTACTGATAGCCCACGTCGCCAAGAAACTTGCCCCCAATGTAGTTTGTTATGTCTCCGGGTTTCCTGACTCTACTGATGTCATAAATGCAAAAAAGGCAGCAAAGGAAATGGGCCTTGAGGTTCGTGTCGCGGAGCTCAATGCAGAGAAAATAGATGCAGAACTTGAGAATCTAATGGCTGCAATTGAATCCACCAATCATCTCCAGGTGGACGTGGCGATACCGATATTCTTCGCAGTCAAGATGGCAAAAGAAGACGGGATACGTGTCATGCTTACAGGCCAGGCGGCCGACGAGCTCTTTGCAGGCTATTCATGGTATCCCGAAGTCCTTAAGCAGATGGGCGGCGGCTACCTGAACAGCAGCCTGTGGGAGGATATAAGGAACCTTTACAAGGACACGCTAGAGAGGGAAGATAAAATTACCATGTACCATAGTATTGAGCTGAGGGTGCCTTATCTGGACCCAGAGGTCATATACACTGCCATGTCAATGTCCGAGAAGCTTAAGATTTGCAAGGGCGAAGTCAAATACGTGCACCGGAAGCTGGCTGAGAAAATTGGAGTCCCCAAGTTTCTTGCATGGCGCCCCAAGGAAGCTGCCCAGCACGGTTCAAATGTCCATGCGGAGCTCAAGAAAGTTTTGAGGAAAAGAAAAAAAGGCCTGAAGGTGCCCAAAAAGACAAAAAAAGGCATCAGATTCAAGGAAAAGGCAGAAAAGTTAGGCAGCCTTTATCGATATGAGATTAAGGGGGACTCGGATATCGGCTCATATAAAGAGGACAAGGATTTACAAGATATATTAGACACAATAGATGAGCAAGCTGCTTAGCCGTGCCTTATTTTCATCCCAAGCAGCCAGTA
>CAYMNU010000061.1:0-12684 GCA_964391885.1 uncultured archaeon
TTGCTGTCGTCTGCCTCGCAGGCTATTATATCCAAGACCAGTCCGCCATTAGCCGTAGCGACTGTCGACATACCCATCACATATCCATCAGCAAAAGCCACCGCATAGATATCCCTGCCGGCCGTGATAGTGGCTGCGACATTGCCGCATGAGGGTATTGTCACAGTTGTGGGTATATTAAATGCTGCAGTCCCTGCGCACTGGGCAGTGGATTCAGATAATACGGAGAGTGTGGATGCATCAATTATTTTGACTTTGATGCCGTTTATTGGGTTGCCGTCGCAGTCTGAGACATGAACAAAGATATTCGCTTCCTGCTCTGCGGACTGGAGCTGCATGCTGGCATCAAAGCGTGTTATACCCGAATAGTCAATAGTCTTGGCATTAGAAGGGCTGTCGTAGGGCAGATAACCCTCGGCAGTCACTACAGGGTATATGGAAGTGCCTTCAGGAAGCCCTGAGAACTCCTCGCAAGTCTGGCTTATCTGCCTTGTAGCATGCGTCTGCCCGCTTGCGTCCTTCAAGGTTATGCTCCCCCTGCCAAGAGAATAACCGTTTTCATCATAGACGCAAACATCCACCCTCCCGACTATCTGGAGTGTGACCTCATAAGAAAGCTCGGACCTACTGACATCAAGCTTATAATTCGAAGTTTTGCCGTTATATGAACTTAGCCCGCCTCCTGAGGGGAGTACGGTAGCATATACACTAGTGCCCATCACTATACCACTTATGGTTGCAGTCCCGCCGGATGTCATGGCGCTTGTGCCGACAGGTGTCTGTGTATCCCAGTCAAACAGCTGCACGGTAGCGCCATCCACATTCTGGTAAGCCGAGTCTTTCACCTTCACCTCAAGGCTTGTCGTGAGGGAGCTCTCTGGGACGTTTATGGTTATCTCCCTTGTCTGGTCTTCGATTATCGTGACCTTCTCGCCAGCAGGGGGTATCTTCTGGTTGCCTATACTAAGGTGTGCTGTGACTTCCACGCCCGCTGGCAAGCCCGGGAAAGTCGCCACGCCGTTTATGACGGGCTTGGGGTCGTGTGTCTGGCCGGGAGCAGTTACAACAACATATGAGCCTGAGGGGAGGGTTCTGCCTCCGGCCACTTCGACATTGACCTTTAATGTGCCTGTCCTTTTCTCGAGGGACAGTACCATGCTGGCTTCATCTTCTTCCATTACAAGCTTGGATGATGCAATCTTATATCCATCCTTGCTTGCAAAAAGCTCAGTCTCAAGCCCTATCGGGAATTTAAGTTGCGCTTTCCCAAGCGCGTTCGTCTCGTTGCTCATGCGCTCGTCACCTATATCATAATAGACAAGAGCGCCTTGCAGAGGAGCGCCATTCGCATTGACAGTAACAGAGAGTACCCCGTAAGAAACGCCGAACGACGCACCCATAACCAGTGCGAGGAGTATTATAATGGCCAGGATTATAACGATGAAAAGCAGTAAAGGATTGATGTGGTGCTTGTCGCAGAAAGACGCCAATGGCAGTCCTTTTGACTCCATCCACTCGGCAAGAGACCATGCCTTGTCTGAAATCCCATAAAAGACGCCCTTGAGTCCCCCTTCGTCTTGCGGCATTTTGGATATTATTAAAGGCAGGCGGTTAAGACTGCGATAAATTAAGGTCTTAATATATAAAAACCACTAAATCGCTGTGTTTAACAAAGGCTAGGGCACAAGCTTCGGGTCAGCATCTAAACCCGAAGACTATAGAATAAGCTCGGCGAGCCTGCCATAGGCGGGCCTGCTGATAAGGACGCCGATAAGAATTCCGATTATAGATGTGAATGCAAAGCCTCTCAGGTCTATTATGCTCATCAACGGTAGCAAGGCGCAGATTGTCGTAGTCGCCGATGCCAGGATTATGAAGAATGCCCTGTTGACCGACTGCCGGACATCCCACATCTTCTTGTCATCCTTCCTCCTCTCACCGCGGAGAGCCTCGTCCGTGATGATTATCTGGTGGTCGACGCCCGTACCGATGGCCGCTATTATACCGGCCATGGCTGCTAAATCCAACTCCCAAGACACCAAAGCCGCAAAGCCCAATATCATGACTATCTCACTGAAGCTTGTGGAAAGTATTGCCAGGGAAATCTTTGGGTGGCGGTACCTGAGGGATATTATCATTGCTACTATGCCCAATGCAAGAAGCGCCATAAGGCCTGCATATTGCAAGAACTGCTGCCCCAGTTCAGGGAGGTTTGGCTTCTCCAGGACTATCTCTGCCCTTGCAGGCAGGTTTCCGGAACTCAGCCATATCCTGAACCTGTCTGCAGTCGCCTTGGCCTCTTCGGCAGTCGGTGAACCGCCTTCGAAAACTGAGTTGTGCACAGGCGTCCCGTAGGTCAGGCCTTCGCCTATTCTTAGAGTGCTTTTGAGGCCGGTCACAACATCTATCCAAGATTCCGTGTTATCCGGGCGTTCTGCAGAACCGTAGTTTATATGGAACTCCTGGGTGGGGAGCTTCTCGCTTAGGGTAAGAGTAGTATTGAGCTCGTCTATCTTCTCCCTGAGCTGTGCGGGTAGACTCTCAAGCGGGTTGGATATAATTAGCTCGGTCTTTCCCTCATCGAATAGAGCCTGCATCTTCGCTACGGCCTCGGTAAGGTCAAGTGCCTGGCCCTGCTCTTCTATCACAATCCCCAATTCGTCAAGCAATGAATCATTGCCGAGAGAAGCGTCCCTGTCATAGCAGACTACAGGAATGTTTGCTCTATCCTCTATGAAACTTAGATGTGTATATCCCGAATCATCCGGGTGATTGCTGAACTGCGTATTGGAAAGCTCTGAGCATATCTCGCTTTCCATTAGTATAAACGCGTCTCGCGGCCGATCAAGGAAGATATCTGTCATACTGCCTGCCTTGCCTTTCATGACTTCGCCTGTCCTCGCCGGGGCGTCGCCTGTGGTCCTCACGTATACCCTCCAGCTCCTGCCGCTAGTTTGGACAGCACCTCCTTGGTTGGAGAGGTCAAGCTGTATCTCGTCCCCCCTTGCAGCAAGCTGACCGTCTACGTATTGCTCAAATACCGCCTGCTGGTCAAGTATGCGCTTGACGTTGGAGAGCTCGGACATATCAGTCGTGGCGACCTTGATGGTGATGTGCCTGCCGTCAGCCTCTTTCAGCACCTGTGTGGACTTCAGGCCCATGCTGTTTAGGCGATCTGCCAGTATGTTCCTCATCGCATCCATTTCTTCGGATGTAGGCTGTCCGGCTATCTCAAGCTTCAGTTCTGTGCCGCCCGTAAAATCAATGCCGTAGGTAAGGCCCTTTGTCGTGATCATGAGCAAGGATATGGCTACTATTGCCAAAAGGAAAAATATCCGCCAGTTTTTCATTATGTCCATCATGACCTGAATATGCTGAATTTGAATTTGGATTTTTGAGACTTCTGCTTACCTGAGTACCACTTAAGGACTGCCAGATTGGTGAGCCATGTCACAGGTATGTCTGCAACTAGGCCTGCTAGTATAACAGAGGCTATTTGGGCTATCGTATCCATGTTTACCATGGTGGTGACAATGAATATGGCAACCATCGCGCCGAGGGTCGTCCCTGTCATAGTTATGCCCGTTGAGAAGGCTTGGTTAGCACTTTCTGCGAAGGGCTTGCCGGATTTGAGGACCTTCGAGGTCAACATTATGTCAGTGTCTATCGAGTATCCAATTAGCATGAGGAAGGCGGCTACGCCGGCTAGATTCAGCTCAAAGCCGAACAGGGACAATATTCCCGCAGCTATAAGTATATCGAATACTGCAGCCTGTATGACCGCGAGAGAGGGTATTATCGAGCGGAAGACTAAGAAAACTATTAGCGTCATGAGGATTCCTGCTATTATCACTATGTTGACACCCTGGTCAACCAGGACTCGGCCGAGCTCGGGCCTGAATGTCGAGGGTATGACCCGCTGAAGCTCTTCTTCACTGAAACCTATGGATGCCAAAGATTCATGGACGCATTCCACCCCCATGATTTCTTTAGTCCTTATTATTGCGCTGGTCTGGCCTTCGGAAGTCCTGACATTTGCAATTATCGGGTGAGTGGGGGAACAAGTGGAAAGAGAAGATATTAATTCTGCCTCGCTTATCTGCCGGTTTACCACAATCTGGACTTCGGTGCCGCCGGTGAAATCAATGCCAAGGGGTATGTTCATGGCCGCGGGCAGCAGCAGCAAGCCTATCAGAGGCGTTACCAATATTAGAATCCTGTAATCAACCTTGGAAAATACCTTCTCGTAGTAGCCCATTTAGAGAAACCGGGTAGTTTTTAGGTTAATTGTATATAAATCAGTGGCATGCGGTCGGGGCCTGGTCGCAGATATTGTCTGCATCAAGATAGTACCATCGGCTCTGGAAATCTATCTCCACTGTGATTGGCGGCTCGTCGACTGCGCACCTGAGTGCGTATCTGGAAGCGTAAGGCCATATGGCCGTCTTGCCTTTGCCATAAGAATCCGTGCAAAAGGGGTTGTTGCAGCCCAGCAAGTCGATACCGCGCTGCCCGTTGAATGTCATTATGACACTCGACCACGCCTTGTCCATAGTCCTGCAGTCTACGTTGAACGCATTCCTATAAAGCTCTTCATAGGTGTAACCCAGATTGAGTGCCATTGTTGCGATTACTTCGTTGGTTACTTCAGTAACGACCGGATCGCTCGCACCGACAACATAGTTATCCAATACCTGCTGCAGGTAGTTTTGAAGGTAGACATCAAAGGCATCCGCTTGGATGGTATATGAGGTGAATATCAGAGCGTTCTCGGCACCTGCTCTTGAAAGGTCTATCATCTGGTTGTTTTCAGTGACGTAGAAAGAGGAAAAGGTTACCGTTATCAGGAAGAAAAAGGTTCCGAGGAGAGGGGACACTATGTAAAAGCCCTTCTTTGAGTTAATCGCTCTCATATTGTCGACGGCAAATAAGTGGCGTTATATTCATCGCCGTTTATTATGACAACCACATCGCTATTCTGCGGTGTGAGAACCGTCTGGTCGTATAATATCTGCTGCACAAAGACCTGTACTGGGTTGCCCGGGGTTGCAGGAGTATAAATCAAAGAAGCCCCCTGGAAGCTAAATTGGCCGCGGGAGGTTTCGCCCAGGATTATATCTATAGACCCGCGCTCCCCGGCAATGAACGCAGCGGGCCCGGATGCGGTGTCCACGAAACCTAGTGGCGCACCTGCTGCTTTTGCCTGTATCAGCGTGTTGGCAGGCACAATCAGCTCTTCAGTATAGCCTGATGAGCCCATGCTGAGTGTGCCGTCTGGGGCAGAGCCGGTGATTTGTTTGCGCGTTACTGCATTCCAGAGGGTTATCTGCAGCTGGTCGGTGACCGTCCTGCCTTGCCTGTCGTGCACTATGACTTTTACATATGCGACATCTTCACCGCAGCTCAGTGAAAGCTCTATATCTCTTTCAGAATTTGGGTTTACCGTGACCTCATTTGAAAAGCCGGGCGAAACGCAGCCTGCAGGAACAGGGCTCATCGTAGCCCGCACCACCTTTCCGCCGGGCAACTCGAAGGTTATGCAGCCATTGTCGGAGGGATTGAGGCTTGTGGACCTAAGTTGGGTTCCGCTTTCAATTATATTTATATTTCCGCTTGATAATGGGCCAGATGATGATCTTGCACATACCCTGACTCTGCCGCTAGCCTCAGGCGGCTGGAATGAATCCAAGGATATGGTCTTGAAAATTGTATCGCCTGCAGCCATGAAGAATCGGTCGCTCTTGCCGCTGTAGCCCGTATAACCGGGCATTGAAGCCATAAGATAATAAAAGTTGTCTGATCGCACGTGCAGGGTCGCTTCGCCGTCTTCGCTAAGCGAAGTCTTTTCTGGCAGATCGTCGCTGGAGCGGACAGCAGTGATGGTTGCACCGTCCAATGGAAGCCCGGTTATGGAATCTGTTACCTGTACTACAAGATTGCCATTGGTTGCCATTGGATTATTATTAATGTCATTAATATAGTCAAAGCATTTTTCAGGAAGCAGGAGGCTTATTGAACTTGAGCTTTGGTCAACCTGCCTTGGCCTGGAATCCTGCTTGTTGCCGTTGGGACAGGATGCTGATGCCTGGATTATTTGAGGTGTTACCCCTGTGAATTCAAATGCATTTTTTCTTCCGGTTTCCGATTGGAGGGTAGAGCCGTCCTTGTCCAGCAGCTTTACTGTTACGGGTTCGCTGACCGGGCCGATTATGTCTACGGTGACTATCAGTCCGCCGGAAAGGTTAGCCTCGCATGTGCCGCAATCTATGGGACAATTTTGGCAGGTCTCTTCGGGTGGGGAGCATATTCCATCTCCGCAAGAGGGGCTTGATGAAGCAAGCATTCCAGGAAATGCCAGCCAGACCAGGAGAAGCGCGATAAGAATAATCAGCAAGGGAAATAATATAGGAGGAAGCCTGAACTTCTCGAAGGGTGCACCTATGGGTATGTGGCAGTCCCAAAGCCAGTCCATTATTGCCCAGCACTTGTTGTTTATTGATTCGAGAGCCATGTTAAGATTAAGTCGCCTTGTTTAAAAATAAGTTATGCCGGAACCCACGCATCGTTTTTGGGCACTATTTTATCTTCGCATCTCCAAGAGCCGATGATCGCGTTGTTGGCTGCTTTTTTAAGGTTTTGTGTATCTTGTTCTTGCCATCCGCAACCATGCGCAACTCCATCAAAGCATATCCATCTGTTTGGATATTGATTATTGAGTGCGCCATTAAGATATAACTGGCACTTTTGGTCGTGCGAGCAAACAAACCTCCAACTGCCATATAATCCATATGTAATATCACAATTGTGGGGGTTGATGCCTGAACCACCTTGGAATTGCAGGGTCTCTGGAGGGAAGCGCTCGTGCAGGTTGATGTAATCCGCCCATTGATAGTTACCTTCTATTTGCCTGCATACATAAGTCTTTCCATTGCACATAAGCGTGGCACTCGCCGAGGCACGTTCTGCGTTGCACCGCCATTGGTCCGGGCCATACCACCTATAAATGTTGGGATTTAGGTAGCTGAGCTTAACGCACCTATATATGTCAGATTCGGTAAATTGAGTGGGTGGCTTGGTGCCCCCGCCCACTGCCCAAAGCATGTCGCAGGGGGTTTCTGCAGTGCATGTGCACAAGTCCTTTACATTAAGCTGGGTGCCGGCTATAAGGTTCTGGACTCGAATGGCGGTATCAGTCTGGCCGTCGCAGTTGTTGTCGTAGCCGTCGTTGCAGATCTCGGTCGGATATCTATAGTTACTTAGCGCTGAACTGCATCCGCCGGCGCATAGTGAGGGGTTTGTCATGCATGCGTAATCATAACGGGTCAGCTTGCCATCGCCGTCAGTATCCGCGCATGCGGGCGGCCATGGGGAGTATGTAGGTATGCCGAGCAGAGAGTAAGAACCATGTACCGAAGAAGTACCCACTAATGCTTGTAATATTTCACGGTCTCTTGAGGCGTGCGCGGTGCCATCACCGTCCAAGTCGCCGACGGATCCGGCACAATTTATCCTGCAGACGGCCTGGGCAGTTATTATACCAGTCGTACTGTTTATGCGCAATATGACATTCTCTCCGGTAATTGTGCTTGTTGATGGCGTGCCGACGTACATTCCGGGAAGATAAACCTGTCTTAGGCTGTACACTGGGTCATCTGCTTCGATAGTGGGTTTTGTGTAGGATAATGCGGTAGTCTTTCCTTCCGTCGAGCCTTCAACCCAGAAGTACATGTAGCTCGTCGTATTTTCATCATTGCCTTTCTTTGCCATCACCTTGAACTTGAGAGCTTGGTGGCACCCAGATGGTGAGGCAGTCGAACTGCATTCCGATAGTGCCCGCTCCGCGCAGGCGACTGCATGGTTGTATTGTGATGAAAGGCCGCCGTATTCGCCCCGATATATTTTATAGCATGCCCTGGCCATCTCCAGGTTCTCGGCGTCGGTCCCCGAGCCGCAAACATATGCATTAGACGGGCAGCTTCCTGGATCTACGGCACTACCGCTCCAGTCGACGACTGAAATATCACCACCCTGGCGGGGGCTTGTATTGATTGAAGAGTCAACAGTTGAATAGCAAGTGACCTCGTAGATGCATTCGCCCGAGTCATCTTCTAATGCGTTCATTGTTTGCTTATAATTTCCTGATTCCCCATCCCATTCAAGAGGCCTGCTATCCGTCATTATTTGACCGTGCCTGTTCTTCCCGGCCACTTTGACTACGACGCTTTGGCCTGCCAGTGGCTCGCCGTTGAGAGTGAAATGTGCAGTCACATCAAATGGATCTCCAGGGGCCACTATACTTGTATTGATTCCGCAGGTCAATGAGCCTGCGCTCCTGCATCCGGTCGGGGCGTAGAAGCCGTATTGGAAAAAACCAGTATACAGGGTATCACCTACAATAGTCTTGACAAAGAGTTCATAAGTGTACTCCTTATTATCGAAAGGAACAAAGAACTCGGCCCGGAAGACACCGTCTGAGACCTTGGAGAGTCTTGTCGAGACTACCACCCCCCCAGCAAAGCTGACATTGAGCGAGCTCTCATGAAGCTGATCCAGGGGATCTCCCGGGTCGATTACAGTACCATTGGTCATGTTTATATTGAAGACCAGGCGAACCCTGCTCTGCGCAGTGCATATCTGGGTCTGCTGGATATTTCGGGTTATTGTTATGTTGCCCCCCATCTCAGTTTCATTAACCACCCAGACGTCTACCGCGGCCTCATGGGGCTCTGCGCCCGATTTCTGGGCTCGGACTGAAACTGTCCTTTTGCCCAGCGCAAGGTTCTCGGGAACAGTCATGTTGCAGGTCCATTTGCCGTCCTGTCTGACTGCCGTTATCGCAGAACTGCTCCAGCTGTTGCGGCACTGTACGGTGACGCCTTCAGTCAGTACCTGCCCCTCCAGCTTCACTTGGGAAGCGCTTACTGTGAAATTCTGTCCCTGGTGGAGTACATTAGGCCTTGCCGAAACTCCGATTACTTCCAGAGGTGGCTTGGGAACCTCAAGATCTATACGGACCGTCTTGTTTTCATCAGCTTTAACTTCAAAATCGCTTGAACGGCTTATTAGGTACCCCTCCGGCACGTTCTTCACCCTAAAATAGAATTTCTGCCTAGAAGGTATTTGGATAAACTCTGTGTGGTTCCCGTTTTCTGAGATGTTGAGAGTGGCGAACTTGCTGCCGTTTCTCTTGTAGAGCTCTACCGTGGTGTTGGCAGTCACGACTTCACCATCGGCGTATACTATTGCCCTTACAGTGCCTATTAAATTGCAGTCGATGTTTATAGAATGCGTTTGTTTTGCATTGGGTTCTACTAAGAAAGGCCCTATCGGCTCTGACCTGGCGCATCCGGAAGGGGCGGATTTAATTGCTGCATAGTACTGCCTGCCGGCGTCGAGCGTGAATATAAAGCAGCCCTCTGAGGTAGCTTCGCCCCTGAATAGCGGACAGTCTGAAAGCTGGCCTACTTTAACCAAATCACCGTCCACGCCATAGATGCCGATTTCCCCGCTGTGCTCTACTGGGTCGTTGTCACCGGTTACGCATATTTCCAGCTTGCCTTTGGGGATATCAGCTGCGGTCGGCGTAAGCGATATTGATTTTGACGCGGTCTGGCCGGCGCTAACAAAAACGTTTTCTCCCTTACCATAATATTCGTTATAGCCGGTGGCCGTCGCAGTTAAATAGTAGTATTCATTGGCGGGTATATTTGTAATAGTACCGTCACCGCTGATATACCTGTCAGATCCCCTTACAAGCGTGTCGTCGCTGTCAAAAACAGCGACATTGGCACCCATGTTCTGGTTAGTTGATACATCTTTTATGGTTACTCGTATGCTGCCTGTGCCGACTTGCGGCTGCTGGTCTTCGCAATAGTTTTCAGCCAAAGTGACCCTTATTGTGTCTGTGCTATCTGTATTTATAGTAGTGGAGGATACTGCCGCGCTGTTGCTTTCTGGCGAGGACACCTCCGCCTTGACTCTGGCTGCGGTCACTGACTGGAATGTTATTGCACGATTGCTGCTTTCCTGAGGGCTGCCTATAATGGCGCCGCTTTCGTCTTTTAATACCACCCGGATAGTCTGGCACTTTGTCCCACCGCCCACATAGACCTTGATAGTTGTGGATGTTTGGGGCGGATCAACATCAGAAGGCGTACAATCCTCGGGGCAGCTTTCCTCGTCCTCATGCGCCTGGCATATGCCGTCACCACATGTCTCGGGCTCTCCTCCGAGAGGAACCAATAGTAGGAATAATACTAGGCCTATAACTGCAGCTATCATTATAGGGAACACTATAGGGGGGATATTATGCTTGTCAAAGAACTCGCCGAGGCGGACTTTGTCAAGGAGGTCCCAAAGGGCGTCGTCAAGGGCCATACTATATTATTAAGAGGAGGGGGTTAAAAAACGTGAATTTGCAATCCTCGTGGATATCATTGGATTATGTGGTCGGTTTCTCAATTAAGGCCTATGGGAAAAACGTGTCTGGGCTCTTCAATCTAAAAACTGCTTTTAAGATTTTTGGAGTGCCGTCTTAAATTCATTAGTCAGATAATAAGAGTATGAGGAGCGTGAGTATATTGGTTGTCTGTGTGGCTTTTCTTTGCGGTATGTTGCTGCTTTCTTTTTTTGTAAACTATTTAGATGAAGCGTATGAGACAATTTCCGTAGGATATTCAGAGGAGGTGGACTATGGTGTTGACAACGATATAGAATCCCCCGAGTCTGGGCAACCGGTGATAAGCGGGGACTGTGGAGCTGTCTGCCGGGCCATCGACAGGGGGCTTGATTTCCTGCATGTAAGCCAACTAGACT
This sequence comes from uncultured archaeon, assembly GCA_964391885.1. Taxonomy (GTDB): domain Archaea; phylum Altiarchaeota; class Altiarchaeia; order JAFGQM01; family JAFGQM01; genus CAYMNU01. Next base: position 10,816 of record CAYMNU010000061.1, read on the forward strand.
ATGGAGAGTTTGTATCTTATATGTGTTCGGCGAGCGAGGAATGTGGCCTTGACAGTTCCCCTTTCGCGACTGCGCTAGTCCTGCAGGCCATAGAGGGGATAGATGACCAAAGAGTGACTGAGATGCGCGGACTTGGCTTGGATTTCCTCCTGAGCGAAGAAGAAGAGGGACTTTGGAGGTACTGGAGCTCGAGAAATCCCAAAAATCATTTAATCCCCCCCGACTTGGATGACACTTCCGTGGTATCTCGCTTGCTGAAAGCATCCGGAATGGCCTTCGAAGACAACATAGGTAGGATAATGGACAATAAAGATGAAGAAGGCCTATTCCTTACGTGGGTGTCGGATGGTGATAACGATGTGGACTGCGTTGTAAACGCCAACGTGCTCGCTTACTTGGGGTACAGTGACCCGAAGGTTTGTGCTTATGTCAATGCTGCGATAGAGGAAGGGATTGATTGCTCACATTATTACCTCAGCGATTCGGCCTTATTCTATATGGTGTCAAGGGCCTTCAGAGAAGGCGTGGACTGCTTTAGAGAATCGGGGGGGATTATATCCGAATCACTATATGCAATACAGAGGCCTGATGGATCCTTTGGTAGCGACCTTGAGACTGCCCTGTCTGCCAACGCCCTAATGAATTTTGGACATCATGGAGAAAAGTTAGACCTAGCAATAGAGTGGCTTCTGGGAAAACAAGGGAAAGACGGCTCGTGGAATGCTGAGTTTTTCTACAAAGGGCCACGAGACTGTGAAGATTGCAGCTACTGGAAATCCAAGGAGCTGAGCACTGCCATCGCCCTCGAAGCCCTGTGGACATACCTGAAGATTAGTGCATGATGAGATAGGCTACAAGCAGAAGGTATCCAAGATGCATCAGCCGGAAACAGCGCTCGTTGGAATCGCGGTATATGAACACTATTGACATTACTGCCGCTACCGAGGAGGGGATGTGCAAGATGGGCATATCCAGCAATAGGGGAACCAGGAGAAAGGACAATGCCACCAATGCCGCTATCACTGCCTTGCCCCTCTTTATACCCAACAAGACAGGTATAGTGTACACCTTGTTTTTCTCATCGTTCTCGCGGTCCTTCAAGTCCTTGTAGTTTGTCCCCAAGGTGTATACGATGAATACGGCAAAAGCAAGTTCCCAGGGAAAAAGCTCCACTGAGTCTTCTCCTGCAAATGTCGCGAAACCCCCGAACACTACCAAAAGGGCGATTGATGCAAGTGTCATGCTGGACAGTATCGGAATCCTTTTCATGCGAATCGGGGGCGCGGAATACAAGTAGGAAAACGAGAGTATAGTTACAGATATTACAGATATTTCGGGACTTATGCTAGAAGCCAGCATTAATGACAATATGAGGCATGCGATTGCAAGAATACCGACCTGCCCCTTATCGATAGCGCCCTGATATTTTTTGGCCCGCATATGGAGGTCGCCGTCAAAATAGTCATTTGCCAGAGAGGCGAACTGATACATTAGAGCGGTGTATATCAGGAATGCGGCCCCATATAAAAAGTTAGGTGATTATGGCAAATTCGGACCAAATCACACATAAATTATCTCAAACATCTTCTTAAATATATCAACGTTCCGATGATTGTACCGGAACTCCATCTCCTTCAGATACCACGGATAGTTCTCACGATCTATGCCGTGGTATTTATGGAAACGTTCCTTGGCGAAGCTCCAGAATCCTTCCAAGCCATTGATATGATTTCGGCCCCTGCCGAAGGTCTTCTCATGGTTGACCCTGCTATGTTTTCCGTATCTGCGCAGGCTCCCATAGCTCTTGAAGCAATCCGTGTAGAACACGGAGCCTTTCTCCGTTTTCTCCTCGATCTCCTTCATTAGAGT
>CAYMNU010000062.1:0-1987 GCA_964391885.1 uncultured archaeon
GAAACCATGCCATACGCAATCGCATTCGCCCTGGCCGGGGCTCTTTTGGTTATTGCCATGGCAAGGAAGAGCGCCAAGAAAGCCTAGTTCACCCAGCTCCAGATAGCTATCTCGTAGACCGAGGGAATCTGGCCGGGGGCAAGCCTCTTCGAACGGGTGTGGTTTATGAGCTTGCCCAGCTTCTCCTGCGCCTTTTGCAGGCGCTCCAAGTCCCCATTCTCGCAGCATCCTTTGTGGGACTCGAGGATTTCCAGGGTCTTTTCGATAAGTGAGATGCGATCATCCAGAGAGCCCGGCTTTAGCATTATGTCCCTACACTCACAGAGTTTCTCAGAAAGCGGGCCCGATGGGGCTTCCCGGCGTATGACCTTTCTGTATTCGTGGGTGCAGCTTTTTACTGAGGAAACCGGCGCCGTCTTTTCACATTCGCCGTTAGAGAAAGTTTTAACAAGCTTGGGCAATATATCATCCGCGCATGAGAGTGATATCACAAAACCGGATTTCAAATCCAGCAGCTGTATGTTCTCTTCGCGCGTGCTTACGATGACCGGGCGCGTCAGAATCTCCTTTCCAAGAACCATCGCGACCTGCGTGCTCGTCGCACCCAGGAACTTGCCGAGCGTGGTTGTCTCAACCTGCATATCGCTGTTCTGCTTTAGCTTGCAAACAAGCTGTTGTAAGTCGTTTAGCTGCATTTTACTGATCGGGCGATATAATTTTCAGCTTGTTGAATAAAAGCATGAGCCTTTGTGGGCAGTCAAAACATTTTTCTTGCCCTAAATACAAGTTTACTATGGACGAGCTTGACAAGAGGATAATATTTGAGCTGCAGGAACTGCGCTCCCTCACGCCGAAGGTAAGCGAGATTGCCACTAGGCTTGGCAAGTCTTCTACGACCGTGCACAGTAGGATAAAGAGGCTTGAAAGGCAGGGCGTCATAAAGGGCTACGAAGCTATAATAGATTCCGGCAAGTCGGGTAAAAAACTAGATGCATTCTATTTCATAAAGACATTGAGGGGCGGGGACGAGTATATTGCAGACAAGATAGCCGAAGAGCTTTCAAGCAATCCCAATGTCAGGCGGGTTTATAATACAATGGGAGAATGGGATCTTGTAGTGGAGTTCGTAGGCAGGGATTCAGAAGATTATATGGAGTTCATGAGGCGAATTGAGCCCCTCAAGGGCATAAAGGAGACAAAGGGCAAGTATATACTCAAGAGCTATCCGTCCAACTTCAAACTCATTCCGGAATGAGATTCCCTTTTCATCTGGATCTTGGAATATTGTTCCCTTCTAAGAAAAACATTTTATTAAAACTTTAGAACCCTGTCCAATATACGCAAGCTTTTTATACCTTAAGGCGTTAGTATACCTTTTTAGGTTTCCTCCAAGATGACAATAATAGTCGAGGTGCCTCGGCACCTTACCCTTGACGACGTCGACGTAGCCGGAAAGACAGTCCTCCTTAGGTGCGATCTTAATGTGCCTGTGGACAAGGAAACCAAGAAAATAAAAGAGAGCTTCAAGATAGAGGCCCACAAGGAAACCCTTAGGGAGCTGGTGGAGCGGAATGCCCGCGTAGTTGTCATATCCCACCAGTCAAGGCTCGGAAAGCCCGATTGCATAAGCCTGGAGCCCCATTCGAAGGTGCTTGAGAAAGTACTGGGCGTGAAGGTGGGTTTTGTCTCGGATACTTTTGGGGGCAAAGCATTGGAAGCTATAAAAAAGATGAAGGATGGCGAGGTACTTGTGCTAGAGAACCTTCGCTTCCATGAAGACGAGAACAAGAAGGGCGAGCCTGAAGAGTTATCCTCTTCCTCTCTTGTCCGGCAGCTGAAGTCTGTTGCTGACATCTACATCTGCGACGCTTTCGCATGTACGCATAGGAAACAGGCCAGCATGGTGGGCTTCCCGCATGTAATGCCCTCTGTCGTTGCCCGGCTTATGGAGAAAGAGCTGCGCGCAGTCGAGCAAGTCAATGGCAAT
>CAYMNU010000063.1:0-3438 GCA_964391885.1 uncultured archaeon
AGCTCGGCGGCCGAGGCTAAGTTTAATAACATCAAAATCAATATTGCCTTGAATAATATCCGTCTCAGTTCAATCATCTTTCAAGCGAGAATCTCTTACATATGTCCAGTATCTCTTCTTTCCTATGTGGATTAAGGCTGTAAGTGAATATGCCCAATCCATGTTTTCTTCTCAATATGCCTGCGGCAACGAGCTCTTGGAGAGCATGCCTGGCTGAAGGCCTTAAGTGGGGTTTTGCTGGGATCATATCCTCTCGCATGACGTAATGGCCCCATCGCCCCTTTCGCACGAGCTTAAACACAATCCACTCGGCCTGCTCCGAATATTTTGAGTTCATATTTATTTAACTTTAAAAACATATATTTTTATACTTGTAAATCTAAATTATATGATTGATAATGGGCTCGCAAGAATTATCCTTTCTCGCGCAGGCGCTTGGCGACACACCCTCGGTCAGGATAGTCGACTTCCTGTTAGAGAACAAAATATACGATTTCACTAAGGCTGACATAGCGAGGGGTGCCGATGTCTCTAGGATAACGCTCGAGAAGTTCTGGCCGCCTTTTGAGAAGCTCGGCATGGTCAGGGAGACGCGAAGGATAGGCAACGGGGTGCTGTACTCGCTAAACCGCAGGTCGCCGATTGTAAGAAAGATATGCGAGCTCGACTGGGTTTTGACAAAGGCCGGGACCGAAAGGCTGCTTGCAATGAAGGGAAGGCTGGCCAAGGCTGTATAAGAGAAACTGTTGAGTAGGAGGCAGACTGCAACCCTAAGGTCCACAATCTTGCTAGATTCGCTGATTAAAGAATATAAATTAGCTGAGAAGCTCAGAGAACCGCATACCCCGTGTCGTCCACGATGTCCCTTATGGTGTGGGGTGTCTGCATCTTGGCGTCATAAAATATCACCACCGTGCCCATGACCTCGTCTGCCTTGACGCTCTCGATGCCGCCGGCAGAATTCCTTATCATCGCCTCGCACCTGCGGGCATGGCCCGCTGTGAACAACCCGTCCACATTGAAGACAGCCTTGGATATCTTTTTCTGGGTCATGATAAGGCTAGAAGGAAGGGAAAGAAAAGGCTTAAAAGGCGTTGGGTGGGATTTTTCTGCGAAAACGTTGGATGGAATTGCCTTCATGTTGGATGGAATTGGCTACTCAAAGGAGTAATCATCGCTCAAGCAGCCACTTCCAGAGAGGGATGAGCCTTATCCTGCCTTCTGCCACCTCAACAAATTTATCATCCTTTTTCGTGAGCATAATAGCCTCGCGCACATTGAACTTCCGCATGAAGGACCTAATGCCGTCAAGGTCAGAACTAGCAATCTTATCCCTGTACTTGACCTCTACGGGCATCCCGTCCAGAACCAGGTCGACTTCCCTGCCGTTCTTCCAGAACTGTTCGGCCCCGGATCGGTTCACAGCAAGAGTCTCAGCCAACTTGCCATAGAACGAGTCATCTATGCCGGGAACATATAGCTGGATGAGCGCGTTGTCTGCAGGATATGCCCTCTTCATCTTTCTCAGAGTAGTGCTCCCTTTGCGGTAGTTTCCCAAAATCCGTATCAAAAAGCTTTCCCTTAAATAATCCAGATAGCTCTTGACTACCCTGCGGTCTTTGTCGTATTGCTTTGCCAGAGACTGATAATCTATGTACATACCCGGGTTCCGGGATATCAGCTCCAGGAGAGTTGTGAGGAATCCGGGGTCCTCGATGCCGAACATCGTGGGTATGTCCTTATAGACTATCTTATCGACTACAAGGGAACGAATGTACTCGGAAAACCGCTTGCCGCTCCTAAGGGGTATTGTCTCAGGGAATCCCCCATACCTGAGATAATCCAGGAAGTGGGGTTTTATGACTGTCTCATACTTCAGCCCCTCTTTTTCAACGCCCTTTATCTCGAGGTATTCCCTGAAGCTCAGGGTTCCAAGAACCAACTCGAAAAGCCTGCCCGCTAGGGTCTCCTTGGTCCTCTTTCGTATGAAAAGCGATTCGGAGCCGCTTATTATGAACTTCAGCTGGGGATAGATGTCATAGTATTTCTTAAGCTCGTTCTCCCAGCCGGGATGCTTCTGTATCTCGTCCAGAAAGACATATGTTCGGGATTCTCGCAGGTCTTTTGTATGCAATTCCTTATAAGTCTCTATGAGTTCTTTGATGCTTCCTGAAGACTCATCAAAAGAGAAGAACACTATGTCTGATTTTGATACCGAATCCCCGAGTAGCTTGTCTATGAGCTGGTACATCAAAGTGCTTTTTCCGGTGCGCCTCAAACCGGTAATGGCAAGAATGAACCTCTCGTCCAGCCTCTGTGACAACTCATCGAATAGCGCTCTTTTGTATGGGAGAGACAGATCAGGATCTACCTTACCACTTGCCCACCAGGGGTTAAATTCCTCGAGTTCTGCATATTTCATGTGTACATTAGAATGTACTTATTTAAAAACTTTATGTACATTAGGATGCACATGTAATGCTATAACGGGGTATATCACTATCCTATAAAAATGTTATAGTGTAGTGTAACACTATTAGGAACTGGAGGGCTTCTTCTTCCAGAGGAAGAAAACGATTCCGGCGATTGCGATTACGGCTACAAGTATCCAGAGCCAGCCGGAGTCGCCTTGCGGCGGTTTAGGAGTGTCCGTTATAGCAGTGGAATCTTGGTCTCCCGCGCCTGAAGCCGCGCCTGTGGGAGTCTCATCGCTTCCCTGGTCGGGAGGCATCTCACAAGCCCTTGACTCGGATGAATCGCCGATACAAGCGTTGTCCTCACACGAGCAGCTGCAGTCCCTAGACTGAAGACCCGAGACGCAAGACCCCCAAGGAGAGCATGACCAGCTGGCTGAGCAAGCCTGGGGCTCAGGGCAGATATCTGTGTGGACGCACTGCCCGTCCACGCATTCATCCCTTGTACATGAATCTCCGTCGTCACAGTCGATAGGAGTCCCGGAGCACAGGCCCTGTGAGCATCGGTCGTTGCTTGTGCATGAGTCACCGTCGTCGCATGAGTCCGTATTGAAACTGTATCTGCAAGAGTTCGCCCAGCATTCCTGGTCGGTGCAGGGATTGCCGTCGTCGCAGTCGCTGTCCTTTGCGCACTCCACGCAGTCGCCGCGGTAGCAGACTCCGCTTGAGCAGTCGCTGTCGCGCGAGCACTCGTCACGGCGGCTTGAGCGGCAGCGGCCGCAGTCGCCGGGGCAGTTGGAGCAGGTTTCACCTGCATCACATGTCCCGTCGCCGCAGTAGGGCTCATCTTCTCCATCTCCGCCGCTTGAACATTCGCCTTCATCATTTATACCTTGCCACTGGAGAGGCGGATATCCAACATCGTCGCAGAAGTCAGCCCAAATGCTGTCAAAATCCCAGACATCCATCGGCGAGTTGGAGGAATTATAGAAATAAGATTCATCAGTTATGGCTGTGCAGTTCT
>CAYMNU010000064.1:0-15597 GCA_964391885.1 uncultured archaeon
AGACTATAATGAGCGTTCTGGCTACCTGCAAGCAGCTCGGGCAGAACCCTTACGAGGTTCTCAAGCCGCTGCTATGCTGCGACTGAGCTAAACACATACGTGCTTTGGGTATTTTACGCGTTAAAGGGATTAGGGGGCTCAGGACAGAAGACTCTTGACTGAATACTTAGGACTGAATACACACTACTGAAGACTCAAGACAGAAGACCGAAGACTCTAATCCAATCCCTGCCTGGGCATCTCGCTTATGCCGTCGAAGTCCTTGTCGTCTGAAACTATCGCGTCTGCGCCCAGGCGGAGAGCCACTGCTAGGTGGAGCGCGTCCCTGGGGCGCAGGTGCTGATATTTGCGCATCGCGGCGAGCGACTGGTATGAATCACTGCGCGTGACGGGAGTTATCTGCAGCTCCCCTATCCGGAACAGCGCGGCCGCCTGGTCTATTGCATTTTCCCTGTCGCCGGTTATCTTCCAGACTGCCCAAAGCAGCTCGTCAACGGCCATCACACTGGTGGCAACTTCAGCCCTGGACTTGATAGCGCGGAGCAGTTCACGGGCCCGGTCCGCCTTCGGGCCAGTATGCACAGCGGCATAAACAAAAACAGTGGTGTCCAGATAGATCATTTGGGCGATTCGACTTCAAATTGCGAATAGAAGAGCGTGTCCCAGTCTATGTTTTTTGGCGGCGCCAGCTTCTTTGAGATACTTAGAAAGGACTCAATTGAATCCTCGTTGTCTGTGGACAATCTTAAGGTATCGTCGTCTGCAAAGAAGCAGACCACCCCGCCCGGCTCCATCCCAAAGCTCTCCCTTATCGCTTTGGGTATGACAACCTGCCCCTTGGGGCCTATGCGGCTCTTTAATACTAGCATTTTGTTCTATTTGGAGTATTTCTTACTTTTTAGTATAATTTATTTATACTTTCAAGTATAAAAACATATTTGAGCCCAATCAGAATACTGCATTAATGCATGCCTGCCGGTTTTCCGCTGATTCTACAATTCCAGCTTTTGGTATATATTGTCGTAATCTCAAATTACCCATGGTTTCAGCTACGGCACGCTGCGGCGGAGCAGCCAGCATTGTCAATGCCATCGCCACAGGCAAAGGCGCGGCATTCGGATTGGATTTAGAGGCGAAGGCGACTGTCGAGCTGCAGGGAGGCGACGTGACTGCCCTGGGTGTGCAGGAGCCCAAACTCGTGGAAACATGTGTAAAAAACGCGCTCTCGCTTTTCCCCTACAAATACGGCGCCACTATACGCATCGAGTCCAATATACCCATAGCCCGCGGTTTGAAGAGCAGCAGCGCTGTCGCCAACGCAAGCGTTCTTGCCACATTGGGAGCTCTTGCAAAGCTGCACGGAAGCATAAAGACAGTAAGGATAGACAAGGAGCAGTCAAGGCAGATGCTTAAAATAGGCAATGAAGAAATCAAGGACGAAACAATCCTAGACATCAGCGTGCAGTCAGCAAGAGAGTGCGGCGTTACGATAACAGGCGCGCTCGACGATGCGGCTGCCTGCTATTTCGGCGGCTTTGTCGTTACAGACAACTCAAAGAACAGCATAATACGGCGCGGGGAAATGGAAAAACTGGGCGCGGTGATTTTGGTGCCCGAAGAGAAGTCTTTCACTAAAGACTTCGACGTCGCAGCCGTGAAAAAATGGGCTAGGGAAGTGGATGCAATCTGGAACCTGGCCCTGCAGGGCGACCTCTACACTGCGATGACACTCAACGGCCTGGCTTATTCCGCTGCATTGGGCATGTGCAACGAAGCCGCTAAAAAGGCAATGGATGCAGGCGCCCTTGCCGCGGGGCTTTCCGGGACAGGGCCTGCAATAGTCGCCATAACTAAGGGCAATACTGATGATATACTGAACGCCTGGCAGGGCCTGGGGAAAACCCTCGAGGCGAAGATAAACAATGAGAAGGCAAAAGTGATACTCTAAGAGTCCCTTTTGCCTGTCGCGCAAGGATGCTTGTGTGGATAAAACCTTGCGCGCAGAAGGCAAAGGTCATACTCTAGGTTTAGCCTTTGCCTGTCGTGCAAGGATGATTATACGGGCAGAGCCTTGCGCGCAGAAGGCAAAAGTGATACTCTAATTACTTTTTATTAAGTTATGCATAATCTTTCAATAGAATAAAATCATCTAAAATGGCAGCGAAGAAATCGGTGCGCGCTAAAAGAACCGTAAAGGCGCCAGTAGGAAAAGACGGGGAAGCTAAAGAAGGCGTGAGTTGTGGAAAGCAATGCTTCTGTGGTTGGAAGCTTGCTGCAGTCGCACTTGCCGTTGCAGTAGCCATAGCGATAATCCTAATATCATTGCCGGGCGAAGAAAGGTCTGAGTCCGGCGAGATAATCCAAAGATCCATAGCGGCTCTCGAAAATATAGAGACTGCCAACATGCAGGGAAGCATGTCAGTAAACATCGGAGGCACGGGCATTATGGAAGGGGAAAGTGCCAGCGTGGATGCAGATATAGAAATGTCGATTGATATCCCGAACCAAAAGATGTATATGAAATCCATTGCCAAAAGCCAGGACCCCTTGCTCGCAGGGCAGATGGGCGCTGCCGAATATTACATCATAGATGGCATGGCGTACAGCAAGATGGACCTCTACGGTGAAAGCCTTTGGGTCAAGGAAGCGGCAGAGTGGCCAAGTTTGGATGCAAACGGCCTTGATGAAGCCCTGGGATTCATGGAAGCTGAAGTCCTGGGTTCAGAGACAAAAAACGGAGAGGATTGCTATAAGATTAAGGTAAAACCAGAGCTGAGGGCACTGATGGAAGGCTTGCTGGAAAGCCAGTCTGATGAGATTGCAGCTGCAGGAGTGTCCAAAACTCAGATCGACGAGGCTGTGGACATGATACTTGAGTCAGTCAAAACTATGGAATTCCATGTATGGATTGCGAAGGGAAGCAGCCTTCCAGTGGCCTTCGAAGGCAATATGCGCGTAGAAGTCGACCTTGGGAAGATATACGGCATGTTCGCATCAGGAAGGCTTGTCGCAAACGTGGCCATAAACCTGGCAATAGACTATTCGCCTGTTGACATTGTCTTACCCGATGAGGCAAAGGGGGCGATGGAGCTAGATGACTTATATGATTTTGAGTTTCCGGCCGACGATTATTTAGACCCTGGCTATAGCTTCTGCGGCGACGGATGGTGCGACTGGGACGAGGATGCCGAGACATGCCCCGAGGACTGCTTCTGCGGCGACGGATGGTGCGACCCGACGGAGGACGAAACCAGCTGCCCGGAAGACTGCGATTATGGGGCTTATCTTAATGAGACTGCCGAGTTATGAAGCAAGATTAGTCTCGTGGAAAACCTTCAATTTTGCAGGTTTCAAGCATTGATTTAAATAATCCCTTGCTTTAATTATATAATGCCTAGAGAAAGAAGGCCCAGCATATACGGGCGCGAGGAACCCAGCGGGAAGGGTGGTTTGATAGCGGTAGTCCTTGTTTTGATTATGATAGGTGGCGTAGGTTTTGCGCTGATGCAGGGGGATGGGCCGGATGTCGGCGCTGCTGAAAACCTGCTTGCGCAGAGTAGGCTAGCCGCTTCTGAAATAACAAAAGAGAGCTTTGTATTCAGCGGCTCGCTTGAGGCGGGCATGCCCGGGAGCCATTTCATCATTCCCGTAAGTGGAAATGGCATGATAGATTCCGAAAACAGTAGGATGTATTTTAAGGTAAATATTGAGCCGCCCGAAGGTATAGGAGAAGGGGGGGACACCCTTGTAATAGAATCTTACACTATAGGAGACACCATTTACTCACTCTTCGCCGGAAGCTGGGCAAAACAGCAGACTGGCGAACAGATTTGGGGCGAGGCGCATTTCTCTCAAAAGCTTCTTTCTCTTGCGGGCAATTTTGATGTCGGCAAGGTCGAGAAAGAGGAGGTAGACGGCAAGGAAGCATTCAAGATTTTGATAACGCCAACTGCCGGCGAGCTGATGGAACTGATGGCAGTCATGGACCCGGGGATACTAGAGCGTATGGGAGCAGATATAGATACGGGGGGCCAAAGTATAAGGTCCATCGAGATGGAACTTTGGATAGATGCCGAAAGTTACCTCCCTAAAAAAGCGGAGTTCTCACTCATCGCAGACACTACTGTCCTAAACCCGGCAGGGAGCGGAGTCGTAAGTGTAGAGATGAAAATAACAGCGTCCATAAGCCTCAATTATAATACTCAGTTTAACATAGTCCTTCCTTCTGCAGCATCTTCAGCTATTGAGCTTTGAAGATAGCACTGCTCAGTGCTCACATACATGCAGTGTTTTTATAACATCATAATAAAATTAGGTGGGGAAATGATAGACCAACGTATAAAGAAGATTTCTGAGGCCAGCGGGCTTTCCGAGAGCGAAGTCAGAGAACGCATAGAAAAGAAAAAAGAGGACGCGGCAGGGCTTCTGACAGACCACGGCGCAGTCTATGCACTTGAGAAGGAGTATGGGATAGGCTCGGACGGCGAGGCGATGGCAGAGTACAAGAAATTCTCAGAAGTAAAGCCGGGCGAGAACAGCGTCAGCATCCTCGGAAGAGTAAAGGAAGTGCGCCCGATAAAGAAGTTCCAGACCCCTAAGCGATCAGGGCAGCTAGCCAGGATTATAGCCGAAGACTCGAGCGGGGAGTTCCCCATAGTGCTTTGGGACAAGAGTGCGGAAATGGCAGGCAAGATATCCCGCGGATCGATAATAGCTCTGCGCAATGCCTACAGCAAGGAGGGCCTAGACAAGCTCCCGGAGATACACGTTGGCAGCCTTTCCAGAGTAATGATAGACCCGAAGAACCTGGATGAAAAGCTCTTAAAGGGACTGCCGGAATTCTCTGAAAAGATTACCGCAATTAAAGATTTGAAGGCGGGCGATATAGCAACAGCAGAGGGGCGCATACGCTATCTCTATCCAAAAACCGAGTTCCAGAGGCAGGACGGGAGGGTCGGCCAAAGGGCAAGCATGATAATAGAGGATACAACAGGCACGACACGCGTGGCGCTTTGGGATGCGAATGCAGATACTGTAGAATCATTCAAAGAAGGGGATGTCATAAAAGTTGAGGGGGGGCAGGTAAGAGAAGGGCCTAGAGGGCTTGAGATACATGCCGGCAATAGGGGAAGGGTACTCGCGTCTGACACAAAGATAGACCTCCCAGAGATAAAGAGAGAGGAAGAGAAGAGCTACAAGATATCGGAGATAGGGCCAAACCTCCAGAACATAAGCATCGCCGGAAGGGTCATGAGGGCATTGCCCATCAAGGAGTTCTCATCAGGCGATAGGTCAGGCAGGCTTGCCTCTGTTATAATAGTTGATGATACAGGGATAACGAGGGCCGTGCTTTGGAATGACAAGAGCGAGCACGTCAAGGACATAAGCCCAGGGGACATAATATTGCTGAAAAACGCTTACAGCAAGGAAAGCCTAAGCGGCGAGCCCGAGGTTCACCTCTCCCAAAGAGGAAGCCTGCATATAAACCCGGAGGGCATTGAGATAGGGGACATTGTAGACCTCATAAGCAAGAACGCCACTGCAAAAAGGATATCGGAGATAAAGCCCGACGACCGCAATGTTGCAGTCTCTGGCAAGATAAGCGAGGTTGATGAGAGCCACATGGTTTTTGAGGTGTGCTCAGAATGTGGCGCAAAGGTGGAGAACGTGGCAGGCGAATGGATGTGCGACCTCTGTGGGGAGGTGACGCCCGCCTATGGCATGGTTGCCAGCTGTACGATATCTGACGGCAGTGAGATTAGGGCTGTCTTTTACAGGCACCTTGCAGAGCAGCTCACCGGCATGAGCGTCACCGATGCACTTAACACCATAGGCCAAAGCGGTGATGAGCTCGAGCCGGCAAGGCAAGCAGCTGCAGAGCTAGTCGGGTGTGAGATCAGCGTGACAGGCGACGTGAGATACAATGAGTATCAAGACAAATTAGAGATAATGGCCACATCGGTCAAGACATCAGGCTCTAAAGCTCCCAATAAGTCCGCCGCAGAAGACATACCAGAAGAGCCCATTGATGAAGATATCGAAGAGGATATCGAAATAGAGGAGGTTGTTCTGGACGATTAAGATGGATAATGCGAAAAAACTGGAAGACCTTCCGGGGGTCGGGCCCGCAGCGGCCGACAAGCTCACGGAAGCAGGATACAAGGATGTTATGTCGGTAGCAGCAGCCTCGCCTGGAGAGCTTAAAGAAGCCATAGGCATAGGCGAATCTACTGCAAAGAAGATAATATCAGCAGCCCAGGATGCGATGGAGATGGGCTTTGAGAGCGGCATGGACGTCATGAAGAGAAGGTCGCTTGTCGGCAAGCTCACTACAGGCAGCAAAGAGTTCGACGCGATGATGGGCGGAGGCATAGAATCGCAGGCTATAACCGAACTATATGGCAAGTTCGCTGCAGGAAAGACGCAACTCACCCACCAGCTATCAGTAAACGTACAGCTGCCGAAAGAAAGGGGCGGCCTCGAAGGCAAGGCACTCTATATAGATACAGAAGGGACCTTCAGGCCAGAAAGGATAATACAGATGTCAAAGGCCCTTGACCTTGACTCGGATGAAGTGCTGGGCAACATCAAAGTCGGAAAAGCCTACAACAGCGACCACCAGATGCTGCTCGCCGAGAAGGCCGAGAACCTTGTAGATGAGGAAGGCATAAAACTTATCATAGTTGACTCCCTGATGGGGCACTTCCGCTCGGAGTATGTGGGTCGGGGGACGCTCGCAGATAGACAGCAGAAGCTTAACAGGCATTTGTCTGTTTTAGGGAAAATGGCCGATACTCACAACATACCTGTCGTGGTGACAAACCAGGTCATGGCTCAGCCGGGGATGCTTTTCGGAGATCCCACTGCACCCATAGGCGGCCACATCCTCGGCCATAAGAGCACATTCAGAGTCTACCTAAGGAAAGGCAAAGGTGAGAAACGAGTCGCAAAGCTTGTGGACTCGCCGCATCTGCCTGAGGCGGAATGCATTTTCGCGATAAGCGAGGATGGGGTAAGCGATTAAAAACCAGTTAACTGTAACTGCGCCCTGCGGGAGACTGTGGACCATCGCTTCCTGACTATGTCCGGAAAGCTTTTGTCCCGTGTCCAGCACTCATCCAGCCACTTCTTAGTCAGGGGATCCCCCGGATAGCCGCTGCCCAGCTCGCCGTATTCCCTGCATAGCTCTTTTATTGCCCTGTCGCGAGTGACCTTTGCCAGTATTGAAGCCGCTCCTGCGACGCGGTAGGTCATGTCCGCCTTGTGCTCCGCCACTATCCTGGTTTTTTTCTTGCATAGGTTGCTTATGCTATTGGAATATCTGGCTTCGTTGGTGTCCGGACAATCAACATAACAAACATCCGGCTCGCAGTCAAGCGAATTTATGATCTCCGCAGTCTTAATCGCCTCGATGTCATTGAGCGAAGCGGTTTTCATCCATTCGGTTATCTCCGCTGCGCTGAGAGAAAGTATCTTATAGTCCTGGGCTAATTTTTGTATCTCTCCAAAAAGCTCCTCGCGCTCCTGGGGCGCAATCATCTTGGAGTCGGTTACGCCCAGCGAGACCAGCTTGTTCTGCTGCTTTTCATCTATTGCCACTACCGAGAACACCATCGGGCCTATGACGGGACCTCGCCCAGCCTCGTCAACACCCGCTATAATCATTTCCGCAGCAAGCGATTCAAGCCGTTGATAAAAGCATACACGGCAGCCATGTTGACGTTCTCATGGACTCCGCGGGAGAACATGCTGTTTTTCTCGTCTGATATCTTCAGGGTGACGTCTGCGAGCGCGTCGCTGCCGCCCGTTATCGCATCCAGATGGAACTCGTCCAGGCTTATCGCGCCATACTCTCGCATAGCTGATTTTATGGCATTCAGGCTTGCGTCCACGGGACCAACACCGTCAGCTTCAGCCTCTTTAATCCTGCCGTCCACCTTCAGTTTAACTCTAACCCGTGGCTTCTCGCCCAGCTTGTCTGATATCTCCAGCCCCAGCAGCTCAATCAGCCTCTTTTCTTCAGGCAGCTTGCCTACGACATCCTGTGCGATAGCCAGTAGATCCTCCTCAGTTACCTTCTTGCTCTTGTCTCCGAGGTCCTTAACCTTTCCGGTAATCTCCCTCACCTGTTCGTCGCCAGCCTCTATTCCCATCTCTTTCAGCTTCGCTGCGACGCCGTGTGCGCCCACGTGCTTGCCCAGGACCAGCCTTCTGCGGGCACCCACAACCTCTGGCGGGAAAGCCTCATAGGTGGACGCCTTCTTCAGGATGCCATGGACGTGTATGCCCGATTCATGGGCGAATGCGTTCTCGCCGACGATTGGGAAATTCGGCATGACCCTGATGCCGCTCAGCCTCTCGACCAGTTTGGACGTGACATATATCTTGTCCAATTTTATATCTGTCTCGATGCCCTCCAGATATTTTAATGCTATCACTACCTGCTCCATGTCTGCGTTGCCTGCCCGCTCGCCCAGTCCGTTGATTGTAGTGTGAGGTATTGTCGCCCCTGCCCTGACTGCAGAGATTGTGTTGGCTACGGCCAGTCCAAAGTCGTTGTGGCAGTGTACCGCTAAGGGTACTTTTATGACTGACTTCAGCCTTGAAATCAAATCGAACATCTTGTCCGGCCCCATAGTCCCGACAGTATCGGGTATGTTTATCGCCGTGGCACCCGCCTCCTGTGCCGCTATGCAGACCTGCTCCAGGTAGTCGTATTCGGTCCTGCATGCGTCTTCAGGGGAGAAATGCACACGAGTCCCGCGGCTTACGCAATATTCTATCGAGTCCCTGGCAGCTTCCAGTATTTCTTCCCGTGACATATTGAGCTTGTGCTCCCTGTGCAAAGGGCTTGTTCCTATGAAGATGTGCGCCCAGTCCACTCCCGCGTCCACTGCGGCGTCAATGTCTTTCCTGTTGCATCTTGCCAGGCTGGCCACCTCAGAGTTCATTCCCAGCGATGATAGCGCTTTGACTGAACTGAAGTCGCCGTCCGAAACGACGGCAAATCCCGCTTCTATTATGCTTACGCCTATTTCGTCTAGAGCCTTGGCTATGGCGAGCTTGTCGTCCAGGTTCAGCGATACCCCCGGAGTCTGCTCCCCGTCGCGGAGAGTCGTGTCGAAGATTTTGACTTTATCAGTCATTTTAGCACATGCCATGCATCATAGTTAGAAGAAAACAAAACAAAAAGCCTATTTTGATGAAACCTCTTTCTCAAAAGCTATGGCAGTCTCGACGATATTCTTAGTCTTTGAAGTGTATATGCAGAGTTCGATGCCGCTTTTTGTTAAAAAATCCAGGAATTCGGGCAGGCCGTGGGGCACACGGCAGTGCTTCCTGTAAGCATCGACCTCGTATTTCCTATACTGGACAATCCAGAGGAAGGCTGACCTTATGGCTACCGCGAGCTCTGTGGGCTTTATCTTAACATTATCCTTTTTTGCCTCTGCCGAAAGTGCCGCAGCCATGAAAAGCGAGAACTGCTCCGGCGGGAAAATCGTTGCCAAATCCTTTATCGCCGAGCCATCGGGTATTGTACTAGTGTTGAGCGCGAAGCCGGCCTCTTTTGCAATACGCTTTGCTTCTTCGCGTAGGTACTTGCCGGATTCAGAATACAGCGCCGCAACCAGGTCCTTGTCCCTGAGCCCGAACAAAGACAAAATAAAATATGCTGCTATGCGTATTTCAGAGGAGTTCATCGCAGGGAAGTCCCCGAGATGCCTCCATTTGCCTTCAATCCTGATACCCATTATCCCATCCTTAAGCTTCTTATCCACCGTGCTTCCCTCAAGCAGGCGGTCGACTTCCCATGTCGGCCAGTTCCGGTCCGCAAGGTCATATGCCTCTTCCCTACCCCCGGTGACAAGCGTATCACCAAGGTCGAAGCATACCGCTTTTATGCGCTTCCTGAAGTCAGGGAGCTGGCGTAGCCACCATAGGAGCTCTGAGTAATTGAAAGCCACTATGAATTTTGGGACAGTCATCCTTCCGGTCTTGGAGTAGGCCCCTCCGAAATCAGGGTCCCTCTTCATCTCGCTTATGGTTGACATATCCCCGACCAAACCCTGCGCTATCATGGCGAAGAATACATTGGCGCCCTTTGCGGCAAGATAGTCATCATGGCCGTCGCCTATGTAAAGCATCTCCCAGTCCTTTAGCTTAAGGCTGCTTTTCAGCTTCAGGAGGCCGCGGGGAGAGGGCTTGAGCTCAAGCTGGTCGTCCTTTGCCACTATGTTCTCATTCCTGAAATATTTGGATAGTAGTATTTTTTCCATTACAAGTTTTTTAGGGCTGAGTCCAAAATATATCGCTTAATTAATGAGTAGGGGTGTAAAAATAAAATGGAACTTATAAACAGGGGTAAGGTAAAGGATGTCTATGCGCTGAACGACGACGAGCTTCTTTTCAAGTTCTCTGACAGGATATCCGTATTCGACCAGATAATACCCTCTGAGATACCCAGGAAGGGCGAATCTCTGGCCAGGGCGAGTGCCTTCTGGTTCAGGCTCCTGGAGAAAGAGGGCATAAAAACGCATTTTATCGAGCTAGTGAAACCTGATGAGATGAGAGTTAGGAGGGCAAGGGTCATACACGACTACAGTAAGATGACCAGCGAGACAACAAATTTCCAGGTCCCTTTGGAAGTCATAATCAGGCACTATTGCGCAGGCTCGTTCTACCGGGCCCTGGAAAAGGGCAAAGCAAAGCCCGAAGACTACGGCCTGGACCACATGCCGGAGTATGGAGAAAAGCTGCCTGAGCCCTTCTTCGAGGTGACTACTAAGTTCGAAGAGGTCGATAGGAAGCTCTCTTTTGAAGAGGCAAAAAAGATATCGAGCCTGAGCGACGATGAGATGGAAAATATGAAAAATATCTGTTTAAAAGTTGATGAGATTATAGAAAAGCAAGTCGGAGCTAGAGGTTTGATACATGTGGACGGCAAAAAAGAGTTTGCCATGGATGAAAACAGAAACCTGATGCTCATAGACACATTCGGGACTCCTGACGAAGACCGCTGGTGGGATGCGGACAAATATGCAGATGGCAAAATCGTCGAGATATCAAAGGAGTTCGTTAGGAAGTGGTATGAGGATGAAGTAATCTACAAATGCCCGGGCAATGAGAGCATAAGCTTCTCATACAAGGACTTCCTCGAGCAGCTCAGGGAGGACGGCGCAGCGCAGGTTGGCATCCCTCCACTCTCGGACGATATGATTGCAAAGACCCAAAAGCTCTATGCAGATTTGTTTGAAAGGATAACCGGGGAAAGCTTTTAGCGCTTTTTTCTTCGGTTCTTGGCGCAAATCATATCCAGCCGTCGCTCTGCCTTTTCGAGTATCTGAGTAGCTTCCTTGCTTCTCATGTCCACCGCGCGAAGGCATTCCTGCTCAAATAGCTTTTTGAATCGGTCGGAGAGGTCCGGGGAGCATATATGCACCGCTCCCTCGATATTCTTGGCCTCATCGCGCACGGGTAAGAATATGTCCGGGCTGCCGCTTCCATATGGCACCAATACATCAAGACCGGAAGGCGAATCCAAATAGTAGATATTAAGTTTTGGATGCTGCTTTAGGAAATTAGGCAGCTTTTCAAGGATTCCCCTTACCTCCTCGTATACTATCGACGGGTTGCGATAGCTCGACAGAAGCTGCCTGAAGATAAACGGCATGTCCAGGTTGGTCAGGTAATTCACCTCGAGCTTCTCGTCCCTTATGCAGCGCTCCCACATAACCTGGGCATATCTTTGGGTGCCGGGCTTGCGCATAAGCGAAAGCGAATCTGCGTATAGTATGCGCGGAAAAACCCCGGTAGAGCTGAAATGTGTGGAGTTCGCCAGGAGGTCTGCTACACCACCATACATCTCATCGGGCTCAAGAAAGCTTGCGACAGGGGAGCACTTACTGGAGACCAGGCGCTTGAAAAAAGATTCTGATTCGGTCCTGGCTTTTGACAAATCCTCGAGCTCCTTTCTTACCTCGGCCTCCGCGCGGGCCAATGACTGGCTAAGGCTCTTTAGATCTGCTTCGTATACAGAATCCGCAAGTTTGTTGACATAACCCCTATTCCTCAAAATCTTGAGCTGGGAGAAGAAATTGGAGCGCTGTATGGTTGCCCCCCTCAGCTCGGAGTCTTTCTCTATTATATGTTTAGGGGTGGCTTTCATGCCTTCGGCCTGCAGGGCCATGATCGCTTCGATTATGCCGAATTGTTGCTTAGTCAGGCCCAGCCATTTAATTATTTTGTCGCTGCCGTTCATATAAGATTAGATAGTAGACATATAAAAATTAATAAATAAGTATATAGTTATTAATAGTGGTATTAGTATAAATACTATAATATGTATATACGTGCCATCTTTATATGGGCAGAGAAAGATATATAATCACGGGATTCGGGCAAAACGGAATCCCAGTAAAGGCCGCCAGCGCTTGCGACTTGAGGGCCGAAAAAGCTCCAAGAGCCCAAGAGCGGATGAAACCGCGGGCTAAGAAGCCGGAGCCAACTGGCGGCCATTTCACCCTAAAAAGAATGGTCCTAACAATTGCAATGGAGGCATACCTCCAGAGACCGGCGAAGAAAGCCAAGGCTGCCAAATCCAACCTTAAAAAGACCTTTGTTTCTATCTGCTGAATTATCCGACATACCCATCAGGTAAACATCGACCCGAAGAACATAGACATGCCCGCATTCATCAACCAGAACATAACGAGCGTCGCAGGTATGAGAAGAGGCATCAGCTTCATCCCGGCGCTCTGCCTGCCGTCTTTTATGAGGCCAATCAGCAGGGAGCCGAAGAAGGATATGCTGAAGAGGGATATCATAGCAAATATAGATAAGTAGCCGGGAGTGATGCACGAGTCTGGCAACGGCGGCGCTTCCTTGTTATAATCTTCCAAATAAGTATTACCAGTATCTGTATTGATCTCATGGGCATCTCCTGGATCCTTCGGGTTAAGACCATACTCCTTTTCCCAATCATCAGGGATGCCATCACCGTCGAAGTCCTTGGGGCAGCCCCCACCACCAAGGGACATCATATCAAACCCGCCGCCCATACCCCCGGGGGAAGACTGCATGGAAACATCAGTATCCATAGTATCCGGCTGAAACCTGTTTATTATATCAACGAACTGTATTGAGACCGAGAAAAGAAGGGGCGCCCCGAGCAGCATGCCGAACATTATGAAGAGGATGTATGACATTGTGTTGGCTGCCATCTCTTTCTGCAAAAGCTTCATCTGGCGTATGTCCGAGCCTATGCCCTGAAGTATCTGCGGCAGCTCGCCGCCCGCCTTCATCCCCTGCGTGATCAGCCTTAGGGTCCTTCTGAGCACATTGGACCTCACGCGGGTGCCTATCTCTGTAAGCGCGTCGTTAAAGGCCTTGCCGCCCAGGGTCTGCTTCTGGGCTATCTTTATCTCTTCGGCAAGCGCGCCGAACTCCTTTCTGGCAGATACCCACAATGCGTTGTAGGGTGTCATTCCGGCTGAGATATTGGCGCTCACAATTTGGAGCACATCAGGTAGGGCAGACTCCACCTCGTCAGTGCGCTTGTCGGCCATGAGGTTAAGGAGGGAATATGTTATAATCCAGACAACTGCAAAAGATATAACTGAGACTATGGTCACAGTAATCAAATCCATGCCCATGAGGAAGAATCCTGCCGCAGCCACAAGTCCAGCAAGAATTGCCCCGTTGACTACTACCAGTCCGGTGACTTCCTCTTGGGTCTTGTTTATGCCGCTGTAGATTATCAGCTCGGTTATCTTTTTCTTCCAGCCGAAGGGGGAGACTCCACCGGCCCTTTGGGAAACACTCAATACTATGCCGCCTGCGAATCTTGCAAACAGCTTGGTGATAGTCAGGGGCACAGAGAGTATAGTTATGAAAGCAGTTATTATCGCTTTAGCCACTTTGCTGAAGGCCTTGTTTATTATTGAGCCTACCGCCCCGATTGCGCGCGCAAGCGGGTTTTTCTTTTTCTTGGCCTTCTTCTCTGCCGCCTTGGCCTCCATGGCCTTTTGCTCCTCGAGTAATGCAGCTATCCTGTCAGCCTTCTCTGTAACCTCAGGGCTAAGGGGTTTTGGAGCCTCCAAAGGCTCGCGGACAGGGATTGCACCGCTTGGTTTGGGGAAGGGTGACGGCAGGTTGGATTTCTCAATACTCTCTAACTTTTTCTGGACATCCATCAAGCTGGAATAGAGCATAAGGTTCTTTTCAAAGAGTGACGATGACTCAGGCACACCGAGCCTTTTGGAAATATCCTTCTTCAGCTTCTTCTCCGGGTTGCCAAAGCGCCCTTTTTGAGTCTTTAACAGGCGGGATAAGAGCTTTGCGTCAGATTCAGAGAGTGCTGTTGGCAGACTAAGCGCCGAGCCCGATTTCTCCGGCTTACTCGAAAGCTCTATCTTTTCAAGCTTTTGCGAGACATCCGGAAAGGCCGCATAGCTGAGCAATACATCGCGCGCTAAAGAATCGCCTAGTTTTATCCCGAGCCTCTTCTCGATATCCTTTCTAAGTTTCTTCTCAGGGTTGCCGAACCAGCCCTTCTTGGTTTGCAGCAGGTCGTAGAGCAGGCGCTCTGTAGTAAGCTTAGCAGCGACTAGGCTTTTAAGGGTCGGCGACCTCTTTGTCTTCTTAAGCTTCTTTTTCGCCTTTTTAGCTTGCTTCGCCTTTTCTTTCGCGCGCTTCACCCTTATCTTTTCCATGCGGGCAAGCACGTCTTTGAATGACACATACGCCAGCAGGCTTTCGCGTGAGAGGGGTTCGCCTGTGCCCAGGCGCTTTGATAGGTCTTTCACAAGCTTCTTCTCCGGATTCCCAAACCAGCCCTTTTTTGTTTGCAAAAGCATGGACTTTAGATCTTCATCCTTCAGCTTTTCAACCCACTTAGGAAGAGATGAAAGGCGTTTTTCGATTATCGCCTTGCGCTTCTCCTCTTTGCCCATGGCTTTCGACTCATCCAGCTCTCTTTTAACCCTGATCTCCGCGACCGCCTTCTGTACGGGCTCAAGCTGCAGGTATTTTAGGAGACTTGATTCTGAAAGAGCATCCTTTTCGGCTATCTTCAGCCTCTTGGAGATATCCTTCCTTAGTTTTTTCTCAGAGTCGCCGAACCAGCCCTTTTTGGTCTCTATCAGGTCGGCAAGAAGCCGGGGGTTGCCTTTGTAGGGCAAAGGGGGCTGCGCTTCTTTGGTTGTAAGGCTGTCTTGTTTGCCCGCCTTCGCGCTTTCCTTCCTTTCGCCTTTCTTCCCAAACATCTTGCAATTATACTATCGGCCTCTTGTTCTTTATGATGCCTATGAGCATAAACTGGAACATAAACATGAAGCATATTATGCCGCCAAATACCAAATTCTTGTCTATCGAGCCGAATATGTCCACCAGTGTAGACAGGATAATTAAAAGGGTTATTCCCTGTGACGGCAGGACTATCACCATAAGCATGTACATAAGAGACCAGAGGTTCATCTCCTGGCCATATGCCTTAATCTTCGTCTCCTTTTCGCGGGTCAGGTCGTTTCCTATGGACTTGAGCGCAACGCTGATGTCCGAGCCTGCGTACATGCTGTTTACTATCTGCCAGATTATGCG
>CAYMNU010000065.1:0-14650 GCA_964391885.1 uncultured archaeon
TCGGGGGCAGGACATCCCGGTGTGTCTAGCTGGGACGCTATGGACAATATCATACCTTACATTGGCGGAGAAGAGAAGAAGTCCGAGTTAGAGCCGCTCAAGATATGGGGGCGCATAGAAGAGGAGAAGTTCAAGTACGCAGAGAAGCCGCTAGTGAGCGCCCACTGCAACAGGGTTCCCGTCTTGGACGGACACACTGCATGCGTGTCGGCAAAATTCGACAAGAAGCCCGATAAGGATGAGATTTTAAAGGTCTGGAAGGCATTCAGCGCGGAGCCTCAGAAACTGAAGCTGCCGTCAGCTCCTGAACAGCCGATAATCTACCGCGACGAGGACGACCGGCCGCAGCCTCGGCTTGATAGAGACGTGGATAAGGGCATGGCTGTCACCTGCGGAAGGCTTAGGGAGTGTAATGTCTTTGACTGGCGCTTCGTCGGCCTGAGCCACAACACTGTCAGGGGTGCCGCAGGCGGGGGAATCTTAAACGCGGAGCTGCTGAAGGCTAAGGGATACCTCTAATCATATTCCTTTCTTTTTCCAATATTTTGATTTTTTGCTTAGCGCTAACTAAATAAAGGGATGGACGACTTGTTCTGGGCTGACCAGATTGCAGACGGCATAATCCACAGGGGGAAGTACTCTTATCTGGATAAGCCTTACGTCCTGCCAAAAAAGCCCTCAATTAAGACATCCTCGTCATTGTCAGGAGTCCTTCACATCGGCCGCCTGACGGACATAATCCGCGGCGAAGCCGTTTATCGCGCGCTCAAGGACAAGGGAGTTCCTGCAGAGTTCATTTACGTGGCCGAGGACATGGACCCGCTAAGGAAGATCCCTAAGGGCGTGCCGCAGGAGTATCGCGAATATATTGGGGTGCCCGTCACTGACATCCCCGACCCCTGGGGCTGCCATAAGACCTATGCAGAGCACCATATAACCGAATTCTTTGATATCTTCGCAGATTTTGTCGAGGTAGAGCCGGTTAGGTACTCGATGCGAGAAGAATATCGCAAGGGCAGCTTCGACTGGGCAGTTGACACGGTTTTGAAAAAAGCAGAAGAAGTCCGCGAAATCATCAACAGCTTCAAAGACATCAACCCCACACCAGCAGGTTGGATACCATATCAAGTAGTCTGCGAGAACTGCGGCAAGATAATGACCACGGTTGTTGACGCCTATGAAGATGGCAAGGTCCATTATGCCTGCAGGGACTATGACTTCAAAACCGAGAAAGCCGTGGGGTGCAATCATGAAGGATGGCTGAAAGCCGGCGGGAAGAACGGCAAGATGGCCTGGAAGAGCGAGTGGGCGGCCCAGTGGAAGCGGTGGGACGTCGTAGGCGAAGGCGCGGGCAAGGAATATGTGGTGCCTAACTCTGCGTTCTTTGTGAATGCCCACATCTCGGAAAAGATATTTGACTATCCCGCTACTACACCTATCTTTTACGAACACATAACTGTTGGTGGGGGAGGTAAAATGAGCGCGTCGGTGGGAAACGTAGTCTTCCCGCGCCAGTGGCTGGAGGTCGCGCCTGCGGAGGCCCTAAGGCTGCTTTTCCTAAAGAGGATAAACAAGGCGCGCGACTTCAAGTGGCAGGACACGCCCCAGCTCATGGACGAGCTTGACAAGATAGAGCGAGTCTATTACGGCATTGAGAAAAGTGGCGACGAGAAAGAGGAGAAGCATCTAAAGAGGCTGTATGAGATGGTCCTGTGCGGCAAGCCGCCTGAAGAATATGTGGAAAGGATGCCTTACGGGATTGCCGCAATGGTCTCGCAGATAGCCATGGGGGACAAAAAGAGGCTTGAGAGTATAATGAGGCGGCTGGGTTACAGTCTTAATGACAGGAATACTGAGCTTCTGAAGCTTGCCGGCAAATGGGTCGATGAGCACGGCGAGAAGCTGGAGATCCAGAAGACGCTGCCAAAGATTGCTGAGGCTCTTACTGCGCAGCAGAAAGAGGCGCTTGGAAAGATCGCAGACTTGCTTGACCGGGATTGGGAGAGGCAGGCCTTTGCCAAAGCAGTATTTGCCATTATAAAAGACATGAATATGAAGCCGCCTGAGGTATTTACTGCAGTTTACAGGCTGCTTATAAATGCTGACAAGGGCCCGAAGAGCGGGGCATTCTTACTTAGCCTGGACAAGGATTTCGTGCAGAAGAGGCTTAGGCTGGAGGAGTAGATTCCTTTTGAACTTTCAAAGCTGTGATTATTTTTTTCAGATAATAATTTAACGTAATTACGTTTTTTAACGTAATGCTTCTAATTAAGCTAAATGGTCTCAATAACCTTGTCGGTGCCTGCGGAAGTCAAAGCCAAGATGGACGAATTCCCGGAGATGAATTGGTCTGGTTTCGTAAGGTCAAGTATCATAAAGAAGACCGAAACACTCTCATGGAGAGAGGAGATGCTGAAGAGGGCAAAAGATGAAGAGCCTCTAAACGCCTGGATAGTCCATCTCGTAAGGAAGGGTAGAAAAGGACGATTCAAAGAGCTCCAGAGGATGGGTGCAATATGAGGTTTGTCATAGACACGAACGTCCTCCTGACTTATTTCTGGAAGGGTTCTGTATTCAGGAGAGTATGCACAGAGAGACAGGCAGAGCTTTTTGCCCCTGAGTATATACTGAAGGAGTTTAGGCGATATGCCCCTGAGGTGTCAAAACGCGCAGGAGTCGAAAGAAACGAGCTGAGAAAAATCTGCAGGGATGCCCTGTCGCACTTAGTGATAATAGATTATGACGATTATTCGGGATTTATGAAGGAGTGCATGGAGGCTACATTCGATCTGGATGAGCGCGAGCGCGACGAGATTCTCGAAGATCTGGATTTCCTGGCGGCGGCAGAAATGCTCTGTTGTCCTCTATGGACAAGCGATAAGCTCCTCTCAAAGCAGAAAAGAGTCGCTGTTTTTAGCCCCGCGGAAGTTGTTTCACTGCTTGATTTATAGTAACTTTTACTTGGGGCAGGAGCTTTGTCCAAAAGAGATTGTTGCTGGGAGGTAAGACTGACTTAGTAATAATTGTCTGAGTAATCCTCTTGTTCTTTTGGTTCCCATCCAATATCTTCGTCGTCGTCTTTCCAAAAGTCATCCTTGAGCTTTTTCTTCTTGGGGCCCATCTTTGACACTCCTTGTGGATTTAGGAAGCTTTCGGGTTTTATCTGTATCCCGAGCGCTTATTAATGCACCCTATAGGTATAAAAATAAAAATAAGGGGGAATCTCCAGCCAAAGCTAGAGGTCTATTATGAAGGGAAAGAATTACTTCTTTGACTTCTTCTTGGGCTTGGCTGCTGCCTTTTTGGGCTTTGCTGCTGCCTTCTTTGTGGCCATTTTTGAACACCTCCCTGAGATGCACATAAATATAATAAGTATAGGGCTATAAAAATACATCAAGTATACCAACGCAGAAGAAAGGGGATTAAATAAATATTATCTTAGCGGGGTCGAATCCATTAAAATGCGTCGCGGCTGAGTTAGTATAGGCACCGGTATTCGGAACGAGAACCAGGTCGCCCTCATGAAGTTCGGGGAGATATGCATCCTTGGCTATTACATCCATCGAGTCACAAGTTGGTCCGAATACAGTATATCGGGTAAGCGGTCCGTTCTGGTCAGATACCAAACGGTATTCACAATGCCCGAATATCTTCTCAGAGAGCGAGTTGTAAACACCGTCATCGAGGTATATGCAATCGCGTCCCCTCCTTGTGTTGATGCCGATGACCCTGGAGACCAGGGTCATTATGTCTGCGACCATCGGCCTGCCGGGCTCCATTATGACCCGCACATCCTCAAAGTTCTCGCATATCTTCCTGTTGAGTAGCTCGGACAGCTCATCGAACGTATATACATCACTCGTATATTCGATAGGTATTCCCCCGCCGATGTCGAGAGTATGGAGGTCTATGCCCTTCTTCTTTGCCTTCTTGAAAACGCTTGCGCAGAGGTCAAGGGCCTTGGAATAGTTCTCTATGCGGGTGCATTGCGAGCCCACGTGGAAGCTGACGCCCGTGGGGTTGAGCCCTACGTCCTTAGCTTTTAAGAGAAGCTCTATGGCATACTTTTCATGCGCCCCGAATTTTGTAGAAAATTTGCAGATGCTTCCTATGTCTTTCACTGCGAGCCTTAACAAGACCTCACTTCCGGGAGCATCCCGGGCCATCTTTTCGCATTCCAGCAAAGAATCATATGTGAATGCCCGGACGCCTTTGTCATAAGCGAATTTTATCGACTCGCGAGCCTTTATCGGATTGGCGTAAAGCAAATTCTCGGGTTTGGCACCCGCCTCAAGGCATGCGCTTATCTCATTTTTGGAGGCCACATCAAAGCAAGAGCCCATCTTGACCAGGGTTTTTAGGACTTGGGGCAGGGGATTGGCTTTAACAGCATAGAAAAGCTCTACGTCTTTTACAAGACCCTTTAGTTTCCTGTAATTGCCCTTAAGGCGCTCTAGGTCGCATATTAGGAGGGGCGTGCCATGCTTTGCGACAAGTAATCTTGCCCTATCAAATGACAGCACCGAGAAATCGGGAGTCTCTTCCGGCTTATAGTGGTATTCGCCCATCAGGATATTTATAAAATTATGGTAATTTCGGGTATTTTTTGATGCGTATGTTGAAAAAGCCCTAAAGAAAAACCTTTAGGGCGTATGCCTGACACTCCCGCACCAGACAATCAGAAGGGTACATCCCTTTTCGCTGCGGGGCTGGTGGCGCGCATCCTTGCCGTTTATGAAAAAATCCCCCTTATTATGAACTCCTTTTTCGTCTTCGAGCGAGCCCTCCAGAACGTAAACCCATTCCCAGTCGTCGTGCCAGTGGGGAGGGTCATTTAGACCGGGAGATATCTTTAGGATATCCATCTGGATTTTTCGCTCCGGATCGGATGCCAAATGCTTTCTCATTATGCCCTTGCGGAGCTCGGTGAAATCGCTCATTTTAAGGAATCGGCAATCGCCCTGCCGAACGCCCTTGCTGCCGCAGGGCCGTTTGCAGTTATAAGCTTTCCATCGACTGTGAGGGCTTCGCCGGTGAAATGCGCACCACCTGCACGAAGAGAGGATTCCTCGCTCGAGTAGGCAGTTGCTTTCCTGCCTTTGAGCAAAGAGGCATTGGCTAAAATAGTCGGAGCTATGCAGATTGCCGCGAGAGTCTTTCCTTCAGAGTAAGCGTCAGAAGCCAGCTTATGGGCTAGGGGATCGCTAAAATAAATGGATGAGCCGCCCCCGCCTATGAAAACGATGGCGTCATAATCTGCAGCCCGAGCATCGGCCAGCGTGATGTCGGGGATGGCAGAGCCGCCGAGCATCCCGGGTGAAACACTAAGCGACGTAGCGGCCGTGATGACAGCTATGCCGGCATTCTCCAGCTCTTCCTTGGTATGGAAGTACTCTTCATCCCTGAAGCGCTCAGGCGCTATTATGAGAAGCGCTCTCTTCTTGGATTCCATCTTGGGTTATTTTGAATCTTAGTGAAATGCCCTCGGGCTTGAACTTGTGCCTGATGAGCTCGGCTATGCGGAAGGGGCCTTCCTTTTTTAGGCTTATAACTACCTTTGTCCAGTACCTGAGGACGTCCCTGCCCACGGGAACGGTCTTGGACTCATCGCCGTTTTTCGAAAAGCTGCTATAAACCTGGTTGGTGATGACTACGGGTATATTATATTTGGCAGCAAGCTTCATAAGCTTGGCGAGTTGTTTTGAAAGCTCCCTGTTCACTGCATAAACATCGTTGGAAGACATTTCCAGGCGATATAAAGAGACTAGGGAATCCACGATTATCAAGCCTGTGTCGCTTGTCACAAGGTCGTCCAGCTTGTTTATAGCTATCTTCTGCTCGTCAAAGTCAGAAGGCGCAGCAACTATTATGCTCTTGAGGAGCCCGGGATCGCCGGAGACCTGTTTGAACCTTTCGGTGGAAAAGGAGCCCTCAGTGTCTATGAATATGACCTTTTTGCCTGACTTTGCGACTTTCACTGCTGCTATCATGCAGAGGTTGCTCTTGCCGCTTGCGGGCTCGCCGTAGATTTGCGTTATGGTTTTAGGCAAAAAGTCCGTAAGCTCAGAAAAGCTGAATTTGTGCATGCCTAATTAGAGGAAAACCAAAGAAAAGGGAAATAAAGGGGGCTTGGGTTTGGGGCGCCAGTCGCTTTTATCTTTTCTGGGGATATTATACCAATGGTAATCAAGCTTAGAATCGCAGAGGCCTTCCGCAATGATGTGGGGAGGGGCATGGTACGTGTGGACGGCAAAGTCCTTGAAGAGCTCAATCAGCCCAGTGGGGGCGCTGTCGAGATACTCGGCAAGAAAAAAACAGTTGCAATACTTTGGAGAGGCCACCCAAACGACGAAGGCCTTGGCATGATACGCATGGACGGCTTCACCCGCCACAACTGCGGGGTTGCCCTGGGCGACACTGTGATGATAAGGAGAGTTATGCCCAAGGATGCTGGGGCAATAGAGTTCGCGCCCACCGAGACCGTGAGGATATCGGGTAATTTCAGCCAGTATCTAAAACACAGACTCATGAACCGGGTTCTGATGCAGGGCGACAGGATAGTTGTAGGTGTTTTAGGCTCAAGCATACCCTTTATTGTAAAAAGCACAGAGCCGGGAGATGCTGTCGCGATACGGGAATTCACGCAAATCAGCGTGCAGGGCAAGCCTGTAGTCCCGCAATACAAGATGCCGAAGATAAGCTATGAAGATATTGGAGGCCTTGGAAAAGAGATACAGAAAATAAGGGAAATGGTAGAGCTGCCGATGAAACACCCCGAGCTATTCAAAAAGCTGGGCATAGAGCCGCCAAAAGGGATATTGCTCTATGGGCCCCCAGGGACCGGAAAAACACTCTTGGCGAAGGCTGTGGCAAGCGAAATAGAGGCCAATTTCATAGTCATAAACGGACCCGAAGTAGTGAGCAAGTGGTACGGTAGCAGTGAGGAAAACCTTAGGAGAGTCTTCAAAGAGGCACAGGATAAGTGCCCTTCGATAATATTTATAGATGAGATAGACTCAATAGCCCCCAAGCGTTCCGAAGTACAGGGCGAGGTAGAAAAGAGGATAGTCGCCCAGCTGCTCACTCTGATGGACGGCCTCGAGGCACGGGGGAATGTAATAGTCATCGGAGCAACTAACAGAGAGGATGGCATAGACATGGCCCTCAGGAGGCCGGGAAGATTTGACAGGGAGATATCCGTCGGCGCTCCCGACAAGGAGGGCAGGAAAGAAGTCCTTCAGATACATACTAGGAACATGCCGCTTGCAAAGAACATAAGCCTTGACGAGATTTCATCAAGCACCCATGGATTCGTGGGAGCCGACCTTGCGGCGCTTGCCAAAGAGGCTGCCTTTGGGGTATTGAGGCGCAACCTGCCAAAGATGGATTTAGAAAAGGATGAGATACCCGAAGAAGTCCTGGAAAAGCTACTCGTGACAAAAAGCGATTTTGTAGAGGCTCTAAAAAATGTAGGCCCATCGGCTATGCGCGAGCTTATGGTAGAAATACCGAATGTGGGGTGGGCTGATGTCGGCGGATTGGAAGAGATAAAAGAGTCTATGGTAAAAATCGTCGAAAAGCCTATAAAGAAGCCTGAAGTTTTCAAAAGAATGGGCATCAAGCCCACAAAAGGAGTCCTTTTATACGGTCCGCCCGGATGTGGGAAGACGCTTTTGGCGAAGGCTGTGGCAGGAGAAAGCGAATGCAACTTCATAAGCGTCCGGGGACCTGAGCTGCTAAGCATGTGGGTAGGTGAAAGTGAAAAGGCAATTAGAGAAGTCTTCAAAAAGGCGAGACAGGTAAGCCCGTGCATAATCTTCTTCGATGAAATAGATGCTATAGCAGGCAGAAGGGGTGAGGATACCTCACGGGCATCGGATAGAGTACTGAATCAGATACTGACTGAGATGGACGGGATTGAGAAACTGGAGAATGTCATTGTAATGGCGGCCACCAACAGGCCAGACCTCGTTGACCCTGCAATTATGAGGCCCGGGAGGTTCGACCAAATAGTGCTTGTAGGGCCCCCGGATGCAAAAGCGAGAAAAGAGATTTTCAAAGTCCATACAAAACCCATGCCTATCGGAAAGCTAGATCTTGAAATGCTTATCGCCGCGACTGAGGGCTATACCGGGGCAGATATAGAATCACTCTGCAGGGAAGCTGCATACCTTGCCATGGACAGGGATTCAAAATCCGTGTCCCAAGATGATTTTGAAAGGGCGTTGGAGAAAGTGAAGCCCTCTGTGGGAGAAGGGGACCTTGATGCTTATGAAAAATATATGGAAATGTCAAAAGGTGCCTGCGCAGGCGGGGAACCCAGCTACGCATAATTCATAAACTTATTTTTAACCAGCCTTTATTAATAACTTAAGCATGGAAATCGGAGTATCTAAGACCGTCGTAGTAGGCATCGGCGGTGCCGGGTGCAAGATTGTCCGGCAGCTTTCAGGCGCGACCCAAGGAAATTGCGAGCTGGTGGCCTTAGACAAGGACGGGCGGGAGCTCGACTCGCTTGCCGGGAATGTCACCAAGTTCGAAGTAGGTGAGGCTTTGGGCGGTAAGTGCAGCTGTTTTGAAGAGCTAAAAAGCATGCTACATGCAGAGATATCCGGCATTGAAGAAAGCATCAAAGGGGCAGGAATGGTAGTAATCGTGGCGGGCCTGGGTGGAAAGACCGGCACATGCCTCTCTGGATTCATAGCCGACCTGTGCCTGAAAAAAAATATATTCACACTATTTCTGCCTATCTATCCGCTCTCAAGCAGCAAGGGCTTCAAAGATGCTGAGACGACAGTGAAGAGTATGAAAGAGAAGGTGGGCGGTATTGTCATTGTTGACAACAATCTTAAAAAAGAGGGCGGGAACATACCGATGCTCCAGGTCTTCGGAAGGGTAAACGCTATAATACGGACCTTCATACTCTCTCTAATAAGCTCAATTTCCGGAAATGGGCCGACGAATCTAGGTATTGACGACCTTATGCACTTCTTCCATGGGGATGTTTTTTTCATTCTTACCTCAGGCAGCTACAATGACTTGTTGAAGTCCTGCAAGAAGGCGATGGATGAAATATCGCTTTATGCAGACCAGAATGAAGTGAGAAGGATACTTATAATAGCTTCCACCCCGGGCGAGGTTAGCATAGGTTCTATGAGAGAGCTGAATGCGATGATAGGTGAGCGCTATGATTCCCAGGGCGTCAGATGGGTAAACAGCATTTCAAGGGGAGGTACAATGCTCCTGATGGTGTCTGCAATAAGCGACCTGCCGCTTGTTGAAGGTGTCGAGATGCCTGAAAGCATAAAGGGCGATAGGGAGGAATACGGAAGCCATGTTGAGCCCAGGGCCGCTGTAGAAAAGACGCAAGAAGTGGATAATCAAGATGAAGAAAAACAATCTGATGAAGAGGTTGGCGAAGCGAAAGCATCAGAGCTTGAGAAAAGCAGTGTTGGAGTAGAAGAGAATAAAAAGGAAGAGGGAATATCCGAGCTGAAAGAGGAAGATGAAGAAAGTGGTGAACGAGAGCTAGAGGAATGT
Organism: uncultured archaeon; assembly: GCA_964391885.1. Taxonomy (GTDB): domain Archaea; phylum Altiarchaeota; class Altiarchaeia; order JAFGQM01; family JAFGQM01; genus CAYMNU01. The sequence goes on from CAYMNU010000065.1 coordinate 9,541, forward strand.
GAGCAGAATCTTGAAAGCGTGCTATGTGAAGACAATGATTTTGACAATCACGTCAGTGAGACTATGGTAGCCATGTCGCCGAAGAGGCCGAAAAGCCAGGCCCTGATAGGCTTGGATAAGGCTGAAGAAGAGGTTAGGGAAGAATCCCCGGAAGAGCCGAGTGTCAGGGAAGAGCCTTGGGAGGACCCTGAAGAAAGCGAAGATGACCTGGATGAGGTAATCGGCGAGCTGACAGGTTTCCCGGTATTCAAGAAGGACAAAAAGGGCCAGAAGAGGCTGGGCGACTACGACGACCTGGGAATCGGCTATATTTAGTTTTTTAATGATAATTGCTAAAATAATAAAATGCCCAAACACATAATACTCGCTATTATAATTGCACTGGCTTGTGTGAATATTGCTTCTGCCGTGACCATAATGCCAGGCTTGAATGCGGTTCCTGGCAGAGACTCCTTTATCCAGGACGGGAGACTTAGCCTCACAATCAGAGTGAAGAACCCCAATACTGATATAAGCATAACTGGAGTGCTTATAAACGCTTCTGCTACCGGAAGTCTTGTGGTTTCGCCGGCTTCGCGTACGATAAGCAGCATAGCACCGGGTAAATCCAGCGATGTGGCGCTCACTATTACGGGGGATGTGGAGGGAAGCGAAACGCTGACGATAAAGGTGATTGAAGGGACATGCGGTGACGAATGTGAAGTTAGGGCAACATCTTTGAATATCGAGCTCAGGCAGCCCCGGAGAGAAATAAGCATCGTCGGGCCGAAGAAGGAGATAACCTGGGTCGTAGAGGATAAGACACAGCCTGCGACTGTGAGCTTCGACGCCTTGTTGAGGAACACCGGTGAAGTCGAGCTGAAGGAAGTTACAATAACAGGGGAGTTTAATGAGGAGCAGCTAAGCTGTAAATTCGACTCCAAAAAAATCAGCATACCTGCAGGCCAGACAGGGAAGCTAAGTGTGAGCTGCGAGAATGTGAGCACCGGCAAGAGGATGATGTTCTACGTTGAGGACAAAACCGGCGAAGCCTGGGATAGGGAAACACTGGAATTCAAGCTAGCAGAGCCGTTTAGGCTGAATGAGATGAGAATCATTTCGCCGGTTGAGAACGCCGAGTTTAGGCTTGGCGAGTTTGGGGGTCATATAACGGTTTTGGTGGAAAATAGCGGTGATGCCGGTTTAAGCGGCGTGTGTACAAGAGTGGAAAACATGCAATTCACAAGTGACGGCTGCGCAGATTTGGCAGTGGGGGCGAACCACAGCTTCCGCCTTAATATAATCCCGGAATCAAACATCACCAATGCGTATATCGTAGCAAGTGATTCTGAAAACAAGACTGATGCATCAGTCACAGTAAGGATAATAAAGATTGCAGCACTGCGCCCGCCGATAAACGATACGCCCGTTATTAATGACAGCGTGCCAGATGAGCCGGAGGTTCCGGATGAGGTCGAGGAAGAGGAAGAGGAGTTTTCGTTTCCGATGGAGATTTTAGTGATATTGATAATATTGATACCAGTTATCATACTCGTGGTCTACATAAAAAAGAGCGTGGCCAGGGCAGAATAGCCTAAATGCGAAGGGCGAATACTATTCTTTGTACTGCCGTTATGTGAGACAATACCGCCGTAGAAGCAAGCATATAAACTAGGAGCGAGGGGTGGAATGCCCCTAAAATCATACCCGCAAAGACCATGCCAAGCCTCTCGCCGCGCTCTATTAGCCCGCCCATCCTTACGAGATCTTCTTTCTCAGTTACCAAGCCCCGGTGGTCGGCGTATGCGCGCACGAATGTGGGTAACATCCCTCCTGAGATAAGAAGGGCTATCCAATACACATGAGGGATAAAAAGGTCTGGGGCTATGCTGTTCATCAGGAAAACCAACAGGCCCATGTAAAGCAAAAGTTCTACGTAACGGTCTATTATCCCGTCAAGAAATGCTCCAAGATTGCTGACTGCGCCGGTGACGCGTGCGACGGCCCCGTCGATTGCATCCACGAGCCCTGAGAGTATGAATAAGGCAGCCCCCAACAGAAGCTCGCCGTAGAGCAATGCAAGGAAACCCAAAAAAGCAGGAAGGAGAGCGATCACAGTCCAGGTATTCGGGCTTATGGGCAGCTTTGAGAACAGCATGCCCAGCTTCACGCTCGCGTTTCCGGATGCACCTGATGCCTTAAGCATTTTCTATTATCTTTCACGCTCTCCCCTGATAAACTCCGCGACCATCTGCTTGGCCAGGGAATCGGGGTATTGTATAGGCGGCGACTTCATGAAATACGCGGAAGGCGATAACAGCATACCTCCGACGCCCCTGTCGAGTGCGAGCTTCGCGCAGCGTATTGCGTCGACTATGACGCCTGCCGAGTTCGGGGAATCCTCTACCGAAAGGCGCAGCTCCAGGTTCATCGGCACATCGCCGAACTGCTTACCCTCCATGCGTATAAAGCATACCTTGTTGTCCTTGAGCCAGGGCACGTGGTCAGAAGGGCCGACATAGATGTCCTCGTCAGGGAGCCTCTGGGGCAGCTGGCTCTGGACTGAATTGGTCTTGGAAATCTTCTTGCTCTTCAGGCGGGAGCGCATGAGCATGTTTTGGAAGTCTGTGTTGCCCCCGACATTAAGCTGGTATGTGTGTTCCAGCGGCTGGCCCCTGTCGACAAAGAGCTTTGTCAGGACACGGTGAACTATAGTTGCACCCACTTGGCTTTTTATGTCGCTGCCGATGACCGGGATTTTTTTCTCTTCAAACTTTTTTATCAGCTCGGTCTCGTTTTGGATGAATACAGGTATTGCGTTGATGAATGCGACGCCAGCGTCCAAGCATTCCCTAGCATAGAAGCGCACCGCGTCCTCTGAGCCCACGGGACAATAACAGACGCAGACCTCTGCGCCGCTTTTTGCAAGCTCTTCCTTGACGTTGACTGGCTTCTGAGACGGATCGACTAAGAAGGCGTCTTTTACCGTCTCTCCGACGCCGTCGAGTACAGGGCCTTTCTTGACTTCAACATTCCATTTAGGGACCTTGCTGAACTTTGTAGTGCAGTTCGGTGGAGAGAATATCGCCTCGCTAAGGTCAGTGCCCACCTTTCGCTTATCCACATCGAACGCGGCGACGAACTCGATGTCGCTGAGCTTATATCCGCCGATGACATTGTTCATGAGGCCGGGTATCAGCTCGTCTGTTGCGCCAATATCTTTGTAGTATTCAACTCCCTGCACAAGGGATGAAGCGCAGTTGCCGATGCCGACGATTGCGACTTTTATCTTCTTGCTCATTTTTTAGTTTTGATTTCTCTTAGCCCGTTTGTTTTACAGTGGTAAAATATATACGGTAAATAGAAAAAGAGGGTATAAAAATCAAGCCTCACCTTCGGTGAGACGACTTTTTACAGATTCGTATAGATTATACTACTGTAAAAATAGGCATATCAAGAAAATCAGTACTTCTGCCCCTTCAAAAAGTCCTTAAGGTCGCCCCGTTCACGGATGAGCCTGGATTTGCCTTTGGACACCAGGACTTCCGCAGGCTTAAGGAAGGAATTATAGCTCGATGACATTGAGTAGCCGTATGCTCCCGCATCCATTATCGCGATGGCATCGCCCTCTTCGGCATGCTGGACTTCCCTGTCTTTGGCGAAGAAGTCACCCGTTTCACAAATATTGCCCACGACGTCCACACATTCCATCTTCCCCCCCATGTTCGAGGCGTTGACTATGTGATGGTAAGCCCCGTACATGCTCGGCCTGACGAGATGCGCCATGTTGGCGTCCAGGCCCACGAAGCGCTTCTTCGGGTTTTGTTTTATAGTATTTACGCTTGACAGCAGGAGTCCGGACTGTGCCACCAGATACCTGCCAGGCTCGATATGGTAGGCTACGCGCTTGCCGTAGGAATCCGAAAATGCTTCCATCTTCTCTGTGGCGAGCCTTCCAAACTCGATTAAATCGACTTCTTTCTGCCCCGGCTTGTAGGGTATGCCTATGCCGCCGCCAAAATCTACGAAATCCAAGCCTTCAAACTCTTTTGCAGCTTCCAGGACCACATCCATCGTCTCTTTGAAGGGAGCAATGTCCATTATAGTGGTCCCGATGTGGGAGTGTATGCCCTTGATAGTGATTTCCGAATCTGCACATATTTTTTGGGCCTTATCTATATCGCCCATGTAGATGCCGAATTTGGAGTCCAGCCCGCCGGTGCAGAGATGCGGGTGCACATCCGGTTTTATGTCGGGGCTGACGCGGATGCATACGTCGGTGTTCGGATGCTTTTTAGCATATTTCTCAAGGCGGGAAATGCTTCCAATGTTAAGGAGAACCCCTTTTCCGGCGACATAATCCATAGCTTCATCATTCATGTTGTTGCCTGTGAAAAGGATGTCTTCTTTCTTGAATCCGGCTTCTAATGCAAGGAATACCTCGCCCGGGCTGACTGCGTCGATGCCGCATCCCTCGTCTTTTAGAATCTTCATTATCGCAAGGCTGCTGTTGGCCTTGCATGCGAAGAGTATTTTTTTCGGCGAGTAGCTTATGGCTGCGTCCAGAGTTCTGAAATTGGCGCGGATAGTGTCTTCTTCATAAGCGTACAAGGGGCTTCCATACTCGTCAATCAGCGCCTCTGCTGAAACGCCGCCCAGAAACAGCTTGCCGTCCTTGGTTTCCATTTTAAAGCGTAATAGAGCCTTCAAAAACACTCTCCGCCGGGCCCGTCATGTAAACGCGGTTGTCGTCTCCCCACTCTATCGAGAGTATGCCTCCTGGGAGCCTTATGTTGGCCTTTCTGCCGGCCTTTCCGTTTAACGAAGCAGCCACCAGGGATGCGCATGCCCCAGTGCCACATGCCAGGGTTTCACCCGCGCCGCGCTCCCATACCCTGACTTCCAGGGCTTTATTGTTGACCACTTCCACAAACTCTACGTTGGTCTTCTTTGGGAAAAGGGGGTGGGACTCTATTTCCGCGCCTATTCGGGCTAGGGGATAATCAGCAAGGTTATCGACGAATATTACTGCATGTGGGTTGCCCATCGAGACTGCGGTTATGCGGACCGTCCGATCAGCCAGCCTGAGCTCTTCGTCTATCACAGAATCGCCAGGGCCGAGAATCGGTAT
>CAYMNU010000066.1:0-6664 GCA_964391885.1 uncultured archaeon
TGTGTAGTGTAGCTGTATCGATTGCCTGCCTTCCTATGCGCCTTTGTATTCACATGCAGCACATTTATCTCACATTCCTTGCACAGCTTGCCACCTAGTTCCTCTATCATGCTCTTTTGGCCGGCGTCAAGCTTCATGCCTGAAAATTGGACTTCCATAGCTTTCTTAGCTAATTCCCAAAGAAAAATCTTTTTATGCTTAGGCTTCAAAATAAGCGCAAAATCATTTTGGATTAAAATGACTACAATCAAGGAACTGAAGCCCCGGATGGGCAATGTAGAAGTGGAAGTAGAAGTGGTCTCGGTCAGCGAGCCACGCGAGTTTGAGAAATACGGCAAGGCAGGGAAAGTCGCCACTGCAAGGGTGAAAGACGAGAGCGGCGAGATAGATTTGTCTCTCTGGAACAACCAGTGCGATGAGGTCGAAGTCGGTGACAAGGTCAAGATTTCGAACGGCTACGTCTCGGAATGGCAGGACAAGCTACAGCTTACTGCCGGAAAATTCGGGACCCTTACCGTAACCAAGAAATAAGCTAATGGACCTGCAGAGCTTCTTGTCAGAGGAGCTCTGGCTTTTTATCTTAATTGCGATAGTCTTAGCTTTGTTCCTCCCCCAGGTTTGGCTTGTAGACTATGCCGTGTACTTCCTTCTAATTGTCATGTTTTTGACAAGCCTGAAGATAGGCCTGCGCGAGGTCGGAAGGGTCGTCAGAAAACAAAGGAGAGAGCTGTGCATATCACTTTTACTTGTCTATGTCTTGAGCCCGCTGATCGCGTTCGCATTCTCTTTTTTTCTTGAGAAAGAGCTGGCAGTCGGATTGATACTTTATTCGACCATACCTGCAGCTATGGCCAATACCTTCTATATGGGCATCCTTAAGAAGAATGCTGCGCTAGCGCTTATGATAACTGCTGTGACCACGCTCTTGGCCCCACTCATCGCCCCGGTGATAATGGAGTTGCTAACGGGGACAATGGTCGAGATGGACTCCCTAAACCTTTTCCTGTCTTTGGTGAAACTTATAATCCTTCCATTCATCGCTGCGGAGCTCCTACGAAGATACTCAAGGAGAGTCACAGGCGCATTGCTCAATAAATCGAGGCTCATAAGCAACATCTGCATATTTATCGTGATATACGGCGTGATATCCGCAGCCGCGGGCCAGATATGGGGGCTGGGCTGGCTGGCCTTGGTGATGCTGGCATATCTCAGTTTGTCTACGGTCTTGGGTATTCTGTCTCCGAAGGAGAAATTTGTCATAGGTTTTTCCAACGGCTTCAGGAACGGGACCTTGGCCATGGTTGTCGCGCTGGAGGTATTTGGCCCCACGGCTGCGCTCATCGGCGTGATGTCGACTCTGATACATAATATTGTTCTTGTACCTCTGATGTTCTGGGGTAAAAACAAGCACTGACCACTGATAAAGGCAAGGGAAGGTTTTTATGCGTCCTCCCTTTAACATTCGCGCCTCATGCCCAAAGAAGAAGACTTGTTCAAGAACCTAAGGGAGCATAGTATTGCCGAGTTTTTTCGCAAGAATGCCCAGATGCTGGGCTACAGCGGAAAAATAAAGTCGCTAACGACAGTGGTCCACGAGCTGGTTACTAATAGCCTAGATGCCTGCGAGGAAAACGGCGTTTTACCTTCAATCACTGTGCAGGTGATGCAACCCGATGCCGAAACCATTGCAGTTCGCTCGAAGGACAATGGCCCCGGCATACCCAAGAAACACATCTCAAGCGTGTTCGGCAAGATGCTTGCGGGCACGAAATTCCACCGCAATATACAGTTGCGCGGACAGCAAGGCATAGGCGTCGCGGGCGTGACCATGTTCTCGCAGATGACCACAGGCAAGCCCATCGAGGTCATCTCCATCACAAAAGACGAAGCTTGGGATATTGAGCTGAACATTGACATACGTAAGAACGGCGCAGACATAGCAACCCAGCAGAAGATAGACCCGGTTCCCGAAGAAACCGGGGTGGAATACATAGGGCAGTTCAAGGAAGTGCAATACTCGACTGCAGACCAAGGGCCTTATGAATACCTAAGGAGGACTGCATTGGCAAACCCGCATGCTGAAATCACATATATCGATCCCCAGGGTGCGAAAGTCCACTTTTCGAGAAACACCGAAGAGATACCTAGGAAGCCCCAGGAGGTCCAGCCGCACCCCAAGGGCATCATAGTCGATGATTTGGTTTTGATGGCAAAATCAAGCCCTAACCGAACAGTCAAGGGCATGCTGCAGACCGAGTTGTCACGCGTAAGCTCTGCAAAGACAAATGAGCTCCAGGAGATTGTCAATTTCAATTTAGGCATGGCCCCAAAGAAGATGGGCTGGAACGAGGCCGAGCAGGTAATCAAGGCGTTTAAGAAAATGAAGTTCCTTGCGCCTGCTACTGATTGCTTGCGGCCGATAGGTGAGGACAAGATAGAAGCTACGATGAAAAGCATCCTCGCTCCTGAGTTCCTTTCGGTCATTGAAAGAAAGCCCACTGTTTATGGGGGTGGATATGCCTTCCAAATCGAGGTGGGTGTTGCATACGGCGGCCACGCCGGCAGGAAGATAAGCAGCGGCGAGCAAAGGTGGGAGGTCATGCGTTTCGCCAACCGTGCACCACTGCTATTCGACGCGGGCGGATGCGGCCTTACCAAAGCCGCCCAAAGCGTTGACTGGAAGAGATACGGCATCAAGGATATCGAGCATTCGCCGGTGACAATATTCATAAATTTGGTTTCCACCCATATACCATATACCGGCGCAGGGAAGCAGTCCGTTTCAGACAGTGAGGAGATAGTCAACGAGATACGCCAGGCCTTGATGGATGTGGGCAGGAAATTCAACCGCTTTCATTCTCACAGGCGAAAGCTGGAAGAGCATACTGCAAGGAAGGGCAGGCTTTTAAAATATGTGACCGAGATAACGCCCCCTCTCGCAGAGCTCACGGGCCGCGACAAGAAAGAGCTCGACGAGAAATGGGTTAGGCTTGTGGAGACACACGTGGGTGAGACCATAGACGAGCTGCAGGAAAAGGTCGATGCCCAGGACGCTGAAGAGAATGGCCCTGAAGAAGAAATGCACGACGAAGCGGAAGAAGACGATTTAGAGGGGGAAGGCTCCGAAGAAAAAAGCGGAAGGCTCTCAGACTACATGTAAGATGAAAAGCGAACAGATTATAGCAAAGATAAGGAAGCTCGGCGAGGAGATACAGGCCGATGTCGACAAGGATATTGCCCCTAATATAGTCATGCCTGCAAAGGGTTTGGGCAATGTCAGCTTTGACGAGGAAAAGCTTTTGCTAGAGCTGGGCGACAAGACAATGAAGCGCAGTTTCCTGAACATAGCGCATTCGCGGAAATTCATGCAGACAGTTATGATTGCAAACCTCTGCCGCAAGCTGGTGGAAAGCGACAAGCACGCATCAATCAGGGAGGTGTACTACCAGCTCAAGCACACAATCGAGAAGAGCAAGGAGAACACGTTCGAAGGCCAGGAGGAATCCGTATGCCCGGACGAGACGCTTTTGGTAAGAATTGGCAGCGAACTTAAACTGGCAACAGGCCGGGAAGTAATTGATTTTGCAGAGAAAACCGGGAGGCTTGTCTATGATGACGGGTGCAAGAAGCGATGGGAGGGCGTGGACATGAAAGTATGCGCCTTTGATGAAAGCCATCAAGTGAGAGAGATGGATGCTGCCATGGTGATGAAACACCCCTCCAACAAAGTAAGGAGGGTTACCACTGCTTCCGGCAGGTCGGTCAAGGTGACGAATTGCCACAGCCTTTTCACGTGCGAGAACGGCCTCCCGGTGCCAATTGAAGTCAAAGAACTTAAAGAGGGTAGCTGGGTTGCGCTTCCGAGAAAGATAAGAATTTCGGAAAATCAGGAAGGCATTGACCTTATTAAACTGCTTATTGAGAACCTTCCCGAGGGGGAACTTAAAAGTATATATGTCCGTGCAGACCTAGAACACATAGCTGAGATTTTGGCAAGAGTGGGCAATGATAAGTTAAGACAATTTGCAGCCTCGTACTCAAGCACATGGTCAAACATGGCTGCGAATTGGAGGCACTGGAGGACTCTGCCTTTAAGCCTTTTAAAATTCTCGGGAGTTGGGGTAGACGATATGCTTGAAAAGCTTGCCATAAGCGCAAAGGGCTCGAGCCTGAGGTATCCTGCAACAATACAAAAGGATGCGGATTTGGGTGCGGTCTTCGGCTTGCTGCTAAGCGAGGGCTGCCATTGTAAATACTCTAAAAGGGGCCTACACGAGCGATTCGTGTCAATATCCAACAAGTCCCCTGAGCTACTCTCAGAGTTCACTTCTTCTTTTATCAATGTTTTTGGCTGGGAAGCGAGCAATGCAAAAACCCTCAAGTCCAAAGACGGCACATACAAAATTAATATCGGTGCTAACGTACTTGGCTACATCTTGGAGGGTATGGGATACGCCGCCGTAAAGTCCTTTGACAAGGAAATTCCTGGCTGGCTTCTTGATGCGCCTGAGGGGTGCATAAAAGGCTTTTTGAGGTCATTCCGGCTTGGCGACGGCTCGATTCAGGAGAGCAAGCTCAGAATAAGATACCATACATCGAGCGAAAAGCTGGTCGACGGCATAAGCTTCCTGCTCCTCAGGCTTGGAATATTCCCTCGGATATATACATCAAGCAGAGTGCAGCTGGGACATCATGACGCATATGAAATCCGCGTCAACACCCGGGAATATGTTAAGCTGCTATCAGATATAACCGGAGACTTCCAATATGACATAAGCAGAAAATCGCTCGTTTCCGGTGACAGAATACCTCATATGGGCGAGCTTTTACATATTGCACGTAAGTCATGCGGAACGCTTAATGAAGGGGCATACAAAAAGCTATCCTGGTATCAAATGAAGGAAAACGAGAGCATCAGCAGGGGCACATTGATGAAGGCTGCAGATGTCCTTGAGTCGACATCGAGCGGCTGCACCCAGCTTGTCCAGCTCAGGCAGATTGCCGAAAATGACATAGCATGGGACAGGGTAACTAAAATAGAGGATGCAGAAACTCCAGAATACACACTCGATATCGCAGTCAGGCCCTCGCATAGTTTTGTAGGGGGGCGGGGCATGCTTTTACTGCATAACTCGGACCCGATTATCGAGGATTTAGAGAGATCGCTTGATGTCTTAAGGGAACAGATGAACCTGACTGCGGATAGAAAGGGTTACCTGTATGGGAACATCAAGATTGTCGATGCCGGCGATACCATAAACTGCGCAAAGCTGGGGCGCGGGGGATATGGTATTCCCTCTACTGTTGAGGATTTGGAGTTTGCAGAGGTCAAAGCAGATTTCGCTCTTGTAATAGAGACTGCAGCCATGTACGAGCGCCTGATTGAGGAGGGGTTTGCAAAGAAGAACAATGCCATCCTAGTTGCCACACAAGGGCAAGCTGCGCGAGGGGTGAGGAGGCTCATCCATCGGCTCAGTAACGAGGCCAAGCTGCCTGTTACGGTCTTTACAGACGGTGACCCCTACGGCTATTACATCTACTCGGTCATCAAGATGGGTTCCATCAACCTGGCCTACTTGAGCAGCGATCTGGGCACCCCAAATTGCAAGTTCATCGGCATGACTATGACAGACATAGAGCGCTACGGCTTGGAGAAGGTCACCGAGAAGCTCAAGGATCTGGACGTCAAGAGGATCAAGGAGGAGATGGGCTATGCATGGTTCAAAGACAAAAGATGGCAATTAGAGCTAAAGAAGATGCTAAAAGGCGGCGTCAGGATAGAGCAGCAGGCGCTGGCGAATAAGAGCCTTGAATTTGTGGCCAAGAAATACCTTCCGGACAAGATATCGCGAGAAGATTTTTTACCATAATGGTTGAGAATAAGCTTTTCTATGCCGGGGCTGTTTTTGGGATAATATACTTCCCTATTGCCGCGCTATACTATTTTCTCTCCGGCAAATGCCTGATGTATGAGAGCAACCGCCTGTACAGGGCACTCATAATCCTGCGCCACGGGGATTGGTACGAAGACAGGCTGGCCAAGACCATAAAATTACTCGAAATAGGCAAGAATACGTCTGTTCTTGAAGTGGGCTGCGGGGCTGGGAAATTCTCTAAGCGGCTTTTGGGGGCGGGGGCGAAGCTGAAGGCCATAGATATCAACGAGCAGTTCATCTGCAAACTACAGAAGAGCTCAAAAAAGACCTTTGAGTTGTGCAGTGTGACTGACATGAAGTTTCCGGACGAAAGCTTTGACAGAGCGGTGATGTTTGACGTGCTTCATCACATCAATGGCGATGGTTATGTGAAGGCACTAAAAGAGATACGAAGAGTGCTGAAGCCCAAGGGCTATGCAGTCATCTGGGAAGGGAGCGAAGGCATCGGTGAGGAATACCTGCCACCAAAGCTTGCGCACCTTATGATACGCATCCTCGACGGGGACATCAATTATTTCACAGACATACGCGAGTATTCCGGCGAATTCGGGCTGGAGGAGGTCGAGCCGCACTGCTTTGTGATGAGGAAGTGATTTATATTTACTCACCCTTTATTTATGTGAAATTAAAATGGACCCAAAATCAGAAATAGACAAGGTTTCAAAGATGCTGGCTAGCGCGGGCTTCAAGCTGCTTGACGTCCAATTCGAGGGCGTGGTGGAGGCGAC
>CAYMNU010000067.1:0-1988 GCA_964391885.1 uncultured archaeon
GATTTTCAAGAAAGAAGAGGGCTGGGCAAGATATGTCGCCAATAGGGGGGCAATTCTTTATCTGATGGCCTTGCCGTTTTCATGGCTTGTGGCCTCGCAAATGCTCGGGGCAGTCGGAGCTATGCTCTATGTACAGGCAGCTCTCGGAGCCCTTGCCATAGTGCTTGCGGCTTCGCTAGCCAACAGCTTCGCCGGGCTCAACGGCTGGGAGGTCGGCTCTTCGGCGATACTTATTGGCGGGCTTTCTGTGATGGCTGCGTTCTCCCAGTCATATACATCCACCTTGGTGAGCATATGCCTCGCAGCTCTCGGCGCAGCTCTTGCGCTCTATTACTTCAACCGCTTCCCTTCGAAGGTCTTTCCGGGCGACAGCGGCACTTTGCTTATGGGCTCTTTCATAGGAGGCATCATCCTTTTCATAGACTACTGGTATATTGCAGCTTGCCTCTTCTTTCCCCACGCCTATGACATCCTGTTAAAGTTAAGGACCAACCCTAGCGACATGAGCCAGAAAAATGAAAGGCCATATACCCTGAAAGACGGCAAACTCCATTTGCCCAAATCAGGAAAGCTGGACTTCGCAAAGATGCTCATAAAGAAGCTCGGGCCGATGGGTGAAAAGGAGCTGTCGGGTAGAATCCAGAGAATAACCCTCAACAATACTCTATTTTGGACTCTCTTTTACATACTTGTAAAGATAATATAGGCTTCTTTAAGATGAAGATAGGTTTTTTCACAGACAGCTATTTCCCGCAGATAAACGGAGTCACTTACACAATCAGCCTCTGGAAGCGGGAACTGGAAAAACTGGGCCATGAGGTGTTTTTGTATTACCCTCAGGATAAAGGATATAAGCCAGGACATAACGAAACCCCCTTACGCTCGTTTCCTTTCCTCTTCTACAAAGGATATACCATTGGCCTGCCCTCATTCAAAAAGGTAGAGAAAGACCTGGACATTGTTCACATACAGTCGCCTGCCACAATGGGCCTATTCGGGCTTGCAGTGGCGAGGAAGCAGAAAATACCCTGCATCGTCACACATCATACACCCGTTGATATGTACTTAAAGGAGATAAGCCCGCTAAGAAATGAATTTACCCAAGAAGCCTTGAAAGTCGCATATTATAAATATGAGAGGGAGCTTCTTGAGAGGTGCCAGCTTGTCACCGCGCCGTCGGAAGAGATGATTAATGTTCTCACGGAGCGTTGGGGAAGTTACATTAAAAAATCCGTTTGCTTCTCAAATGGCATAGACACGGAGTTTTTCGTGGAAGTCAGTCCAGACGGATTCAAAAAAGAGTATAATATGCCCGAGGGGAAGATAATAGGATACGCAGGCAGGCATACGACAGAGAAGCATGTTGAGGATTTGATAGAATTCGCAAAGGTCTTTGACGGTACTGTGGCCATAGGAGGTATGGGGCCGCTTACCGAAAGCTACAAGAAAATGGCAGAAGGCCTTAATAATGTCAGGTTCATAGGCTTCTTAGAGAGAGAAAAGATGCCTGAATTCTATTCGGCCCTGGATCTTCTTATAATGCCATCGACAGCCGAGACCGAAGGGCTTGTAGTCTTGGAGGCCAACGCTTGCGGGACGCCGGCAATCGGTGCTGACGCGCTCGCCCTAAAGAACACTATTGAGGAAGGAGTCAACGGATATCGTTACACTCCGGGAGACATCAAGGACTTGGGCAAAGCCGTAGAAAAAGCTTACGGGAATATGCAAAAACTTGAAAAAGGCTCAAAGAAAAGGGCGCGGGAACGCTCGGTAAAAGAAACCGCGAAAAAGCTGGCCAGGATTTACAAGGAGACAAAACTATGAAAGTCTGCCTCTATCTGGAAGGGGAAAGCGTCCTAAAAAAAAGCGGTATAGGCGTAGCCCTTAAAAGGCAGATGTCAGCGCTTGAGAAAGCTGGGATTGAGTACACGACGAGTCCTCATGAAGATTATGATATCTTACACATAAACACAATTCTCCCAAAATCA
>CAYMNU010000068.1:0-45099 GCA_964391885.1 uncultured archaeon
TTAAACTTCTAATGAACTCATGAAGCTTCGCCCTCTTAAGCGCAGGGAAATCGTAAAGATACTTAAGAATAATGGCTACGAGCGCGACCCGAAGCACGATGTCAAAGGCAGCCATGAGATGTGGTGGAACCCTGCGAGTAAAAGGGCATTCCCCTCCCTGTTTATGAAGAGTTCGGAGTGCCGCTACTAAAGCTCATAATTCGCGAATCGGGGATACCCAGGGACAGATTTACATAAGAGCGCCGTTTAACAGGCGGCAACAGCATCCTTTGTGATTTCATACGGGAGGCATATGTTTATCTCTATCTTTCCCGCCTTTCTGGCTTTTATAGGGGGCTCAACACCCTTGTCCCGATATGCCTCCAGCATGGATCTTAGCACGACATCTGCCTTCCTGACAGCTTCTTCCAGTGTCTGCCCATGCGCCAAAAAACCCGGGAAGTTCTCGCTGGTGGCTGCATATCCTTCTCCAACGCCGAGATGCTCTATTTTCACCGGAATTTCATATTCCATGTTTATTTATTACATCCTCGCTTAAAAGCCGCCACTCCCTTTTATACTGCCACCCTCTAATTCTCCCCTATGGTCCTAAGTGCGTCTTTCGGCTCTTACCCAAGGCCATCTGCCTTGCGCGAGTACCAGATAAAGACCTACGGAAAGCAGAAGAAACTAGACTTGGTTCCCACAGAAGAGGACAGAAGGCAGCTTGTGGATGCCACAAGGGAAGTCGTCGCCGACCAAATGGGCCTCGATATAATAACAGACGGCATGCTCACATGGGATGATTATCTTGCCAGCATAGCCGTAAGCTTCGACGGCATCAAGATGGGCGGCCTGATACGCTTCTATGACAACAATACATATTACCGCAGGCCTGTGATTTCCGGCTCGCTCGCCAACAAAGAACCCTGGGTAAAGGAAAAGTTCGATTTGCTGAGGGAGTTGAATCCCGGTGCCAAGCTGAAGGCAGTCATACCCGGCCCCTATTCGCTCTACGAGCTTTCAGAAGACCGCTTTTACGGCGACAGGGAAGATGGTGTTAAAGCCCTCACTGATGTCCTTAAGGTAGAAATAGAGTCCCTCACGGCAGATTATGTCCAGATAGACGAGCCCTCGCTCTCTTACGGCTTCGATCCCGCAGTTTTTGAGACTGTAAAGTCTTGCCTGAAAAAACTAGCGAATGCTGCAAAAGGAAAGACAATTATATCTACATATTTCGGCAGGCTGAACTCATCCTTCTTAGAGCTTGAGGATATTGCCGACTATCTAGGCATCGACTGCGTCTCTTATCCGGAAAATTATGAGCTTTTGATTAAAAGCGGCGTAAAAAAGCTGCAATTAGGCCTTCTGGACGCGCGCAACACGAAGATTGAGGATGAAGTCCAAATAAAGAACAAAATAATGATGCTAGCCTCGGATGACGCTATAATCTCCACCAATTGCGGCTTGGAGTTCCTGCCGAGGGAATATGCTATGAGGAAGCTTGATTTGTTGAAGCGTATAGGGAATGAGACTGCAAATGAATGAAATATTAAGGACAACAGTCGTGGGCAGCCACCCGAGGTTCTCGGAAGTAGTGAAAGCTGCGCGAAGCATTAAGGAAGGGACTGCAAGCCAAGAAGATTACGATAGGCTGGTCGCAGAGGCCACAAAAAAGTGCATCGACGACCAGATAGAAGCCGGCATCGACATAATCGCCGACGGCGAGCAGGGCCGGGAGGATATGCAGGTCTTCTTCGCCGAAAGGCTGGGCGGCTTCCAAAAGGGTGACTGGGTGCGCATTTGGGGCAACAACTACTTCAGGAAGCCCATAGTCGCAGACAGGATTAAGTTCAAAGCTGCCATGACACTGGACGACTGGAAATTCGCAGACTCCTACATGCAAGAGAGCCAGAAGAAGCTTAAGCGAGAAGGCGTGCAGATGAAGCAGATGTTCACAGGCCCCTACACGATGGCTGATTGGTCTTTCTACGAGAGCCATGCGTCACGAAGGGACCTCACGCTCGACCTTGCAGAAGCACTTGCAAAAGAGGCGAAAGAGCTCGACAAGGCAGGGTGCCCATTTATTCAAATAGATGAGCCTGCCCTATGCACTCATCCCGGGGACGACGAGATGGAGCTTCAGCGGGAGGCGCTTGCCATAATAACCAAAGGCCTGAAGGCTTACACAGCTATCCACGTCTGCTACGGCGACTTCGGGATGCTTTTCCCGGCTGCACTGGATTTCCCTGTCGATCTCATAGACTTGGAGTTCGCCAACAATCATTTTAGAACCCTTGGCGTCTTGAAACAATACGACTTCACAAAGGATTTGGGCTTCGGCGTGGTCGACGTGCACAAGAAAGAAGTGGAGAGCGTCGAGCAGGTCAAAGAGAATATAATGCTTGCGCTTGATTTCCTAAAGCCGGAGCAAATTTATCCAAAGCCGGACTGCGGGCTAAAGCTTCTTCCAAGCGAGGAGATAGCGTTTAAGAAGCTGAAAGCCATAGGCGATGCAGTGAGGGAGCTGAGGGAAGAGCTTTAGTGGGATTTTATTCGCATTTATATTACTAATCCATTATTACACAATGGACGGCCTCTTCGACTCCTGCGATAATGACACCCTTGGCGGCAGTATAAGCCCCGCAGAAGAAACACTCAAATTCTGGATGGCTATCATAGTGATGGCAGCCCTTGTCGCGCTCTGCGCTGCGATATTGCTCAACCTGGTTTAGTGCTTTTTCTTTACTGCCCCGTTTGTTACATATTATGGACTTCGACAACCCCGCTAAACTCATAGTCTATGTTATAATCGCGTTTATGGCGTTTGCTATAACCATGGCAGTCCTTTTCAGGGTATCAGAGATGTTTGGGATATAGCCTCACTATTGGTTTCAGATGTTTTTTTACTGGATTATAATTTATACGAGACCAGTAAAAAGACGCCGCAACTGGTTGCGGCGCTGATTTTTATAGGCCTTTCATATAATTATAATATAATTATCTAAAAATGGAAACCTTAGAATGCATACCTCGGAAGTGGGGCAACTCGCTGGGCATAACTATACCCAAGGACATAGTGGAGAAAGAAGGTTTCTCCGAGGGGCAGCCGATAGTCATAACCTTGAATGCGCAGCCGGATTTGCGCAGCATCTTCGGGACATTCAAGTTCTCAAAGACCGCCCAACAGATGAAAGACGAGGAGAGAGAAGCATGGATGTAGGCTATTTCCTGGACTCATACGCTATCTATGAGATGCTTGACGGCAACCGGGCATATGAGGGGTATTCCAGTAATGAGAACCGGACCTCAATTATGAACGTCGCCGAGATATACTACCGCATATTGTTGGACTCGGACGAGTCGGTTGCTGACGAGAAGACCATACCTCTTTTCCCGTTTGTTGTGCCCATAAAGTCCCTTACCGTAAAAACTGCGATGATTTTTAGACTTAAGAATAAAAAGAAGAAATTTTCTTATGCCGATTGTTTGGGGTACGCACTTGCCAAAGAGCATGGCCTTAAGTTCCTCACCGGCGACATCCAGTTCAAAGGCCTGCCAAACGTGGAGTTCGTTAAGTAATCAGATACCCTTAAACCTCTTCCTCACTTCTACAATCTTCCCGCAGGTCAGCTTTCCTTCCGGACAGGGCCCTATAACGCATCCGGGACCGGCATCGTGGAACAGCGTCGGCGCGACCTTCTTGGCGAGCTTGAGCATCTCGACGCTGACTTCTCGAAGCTCCCATTGCGTCCTCTCGCAGCTGCGCATGCGTATGAAATGCAGAAGCTCCCTGGCGTTCATGGTCACGACGATGTTCGTAGTGGCGGCATTAGGCAAAACGAACCTGGCGTCCTCCGGGGCAATGCCCTTCTTTATCAGCTTGTCATAGGCGCTGGCGAGCTGTGCCATGACCTCAGTGTAAATCTCCGTTGCTTCGGGGTCTTTACCTATCGCAGGAGGGGTCACATACTGTATCTCATCGTGGCTGAACTTGACATACCTCTGGCTCTGCTGGGTGTAAGATGCCAGCCGGTGCCTTACCAGTTGGTGCGTCAGGGCGCGCGAAACCCCAGAAATGGAAAAAGTGAATGTTGCATGCTCAGTCACGGATGCATGGCCGAAGCCCATGACCATCTTGAGGAAGTCAAGCGCCTCTTTCTCCCCTAGCTCCTCGAAGAGCTGTGCAGTAGTCTTCTTCTTCCAGCTTGTGAATGCGGCCGCAGCACATACCATATCCGGCTTTGGCGTGTGGGCAATAAGTTTGATTTCCATTTTATTCTCCCCCCTATTTTGGTTTAAGAAGATAAAAAAGGTAATTATCCGATGACTTCCGTAGCGATAATCGGCGGATACGGCGGCATGGGACAGCTGTTTGCGCGCATCCTGAAGAGGAACGGATTGGACGTGACGATAGCCGGCCCCAGGCCAGAAAAAGGCATCAAGGTTGCGAAAGAAATAGGTGTCGCGTTTGAAAAAAGTAACATAGAAGCAGCTAACGGCGCGGATATAGTGATAATCACAGTCCCGATAAGGAAGACTCCTGATCTTATCCGGGAAATAGCCCCTCACATGAAAGAAGGAGCCCTCCTCACAGACTTGACGTCAGTAAAGAAAGCCCCCTGCGATGCCATGCTCAAGTCAGCCCCTGAGAGCGTGGAAATAGCGGGCTGCCATCCTGTATTCGGCCCGATGGTAGGAGACTTCAAAAACCAGAACTTTGTATTCTGTCCTATTCGTCAGGGCAAGCGCTTTGACATGCTAAAGAAGATAATAAGGAAGGAAGGGGGCCTGATAACCGAATGCAGCCCGGAAGAGCATGATAAGGCGATGGGCGTAGTACAGGGCATGACGCATTTCATGCTGATTTCTGCGGGCGCAGCCATGCGTGACATGGGATTTGACCCAAAAAAGAGCAGTGAGTTTTCTTCTCCGGTATACCAGCTTGTCATGGATTTGATAGGCAGGATATTGGGCCAGGACCCCTCGCTTTATGGGGAAATCCAGCTCGAAAACAGGGAAACTGCCCCGGCAAGGGAAGCCTTCCTATCTGCTGCCAAAAGGATGGACGGGATAATCCGCAGCGGCGACTTGGATTCCTTCATCGCCGAGATGGAAAAAGCTGCGAAGCATTTCGGCGACACGGAAGGCGCAATGAAGAGGACTCAGAAAGCACTGAAAAATGAGGAATAACATAGGCGTTCTCGGCAGCAAGAGCGCGTCGCTGAAAAATCTGAGGATTGCCGAAGAGGTCGGGCGGGAGATAGCGAAAGCCGGGGCCGCTCTCATCTGCGGCGGCCGGGGCGGCATAATGCGCGCAGCTGCCAAGGGATGCAAGGAAGCGGGCGGCCTTGCGATAGGCATACTCCCCTGTCTGGAAAAGGAGGGCTGCGATGAGGACTACCTGGAAGTTGCGCTCCCAACTAGTCTGGGCTTTGGCAGGAACATATTCATAGCATCTGCATGCGATGCTGTCATTGCCATCGACGGGGATTACGGGACCATGTCAGAAGTGGCCTTCGCGCTGAACTATGGGCGAAAGGTAATTGTGATAAAAAACACGGGCGGAACTGCGGATTACCTCGCCGCAGGCATTTTCGATGTGGCTGTCGCTGAAAGCGCAAAAGAGGCAGTGAAGCTGGCGCTATCATAAAATGAAGATTTTAGATGCTTCGGGCGTCATAAACGCGAGAGAAGCATTTGACGGGGAATACATTACTGCCCCGGAGATAGTCAGGGAAATCAGGGATATCCAATCACGCATGAAGCTCGAGTCAGCGATAGCTGAAGGCAAAGTCAGGCTTCAGGAGCCTTCTGACGCTGCCCTGGACAAGGTCGAGGCGGCTGCCGAGAAAGCAGGAGTTTTGCCCTTACTGTCAATACCTGATATGAAGGTGCTCGCCTTGGCATACGAAACTCGATTGCCCATAGTCACGGATGATTACGACATACAGAATATGTGCTGGCTCTTGGGGCTGGGCTTTGAGACTATAATAATGCCTGGAATCAAAAGCGCATTTACATGGAAAAAGAAATGCACGGCCTGCGGAAAAGAGCATTCCGAGGACATTGCCGAATGCGAGGCTTGCGGCTCGACGCGCTTTAAGGTAGTCAAAAATTAGAGCAGCATGCCTATTACCCCGGCTCCAGCATAGGCTATAAGCAGGAACCGTGGGATCTTTCCAATCAGAACCCCTAAAAAGAACCTCTTTTTGTTATAGCGCAACCCGCCTGCAACAAGACCGATGAAATCCATTGGAAGGGGCGTGAATGCGAATATTATCACAGCCCAGAAACCCCATCTTTTAAACCACGACTCTGCTCGCTTATAATGCGCACCCTCCTTTTTCTTGCGGCTTATAATCCGTTCACTCCATAGGCCGATGAAATATGTCGTCAGCTCGCCAATAGCTGCAGCAAGGCCTGCGACTATACCGACCCAAAATGGATCGGCAAGGGCTCCGGCGGCAAAAACCAATGCTTCGGTCGCGAAGATAGGGAAGGGGGTGGCACTGAAGAGAAGCACTGCGATAAAGAAATACGCCCAGTCGCCAAGCCCTAGGAATTCCGGAAGCTCTGATGGTATATTCATTCACACAATTTTAAATCAAAATGCCCCAAGACACATACCGCCATGCCCTGCACCATTACTCTAATACGAGCCCAAAAGCTTATAGAATGTCCCGTTCTTTTCTACGTATTCCAATACCTTCTTGATTTTAAGGTCCTCGAAGCTACCCTCAAAATCTATGAGAAACATGTACTCCCACTTCTTCCTTCTACTAGGCCTGGACTCTATCTTGGTAAGGTTTATATCTTCCTTTGCAAATGCTTCCAGCAGACGGTAAAGGGCGCCCGACTCATTTTTGACGGCAGTTATTATGCTGGTTTTTTTACCTTGTGGTGAAGCCTTTTTTGAAAGGACAAAGAAGCGCGTCTCGTTGTCCGCCATGTCTGCCAGATTGTCTATAAGTATCCTTAGCCCGTATCGCTCAGCCGCCTTTTTGGAGCCTATCGCAGCG
This sequence comes from uncultured archaeon, assembly GCA_964391885.1. Taxonomy (GTDB): domain Archaea; phylum Altiarchaeota; class Altiarchaeia; order JAFGQM01; family JAFGQM01; genus CAYMNU01. The sequence goes on from CAYMNU010000068.1 coordinate 7,002, forward strand.
ACTGAGGGGTCTTTCGAACGTGCCACACTTGCCATAGCCCCGGCCGTCGAGTAATCCTGCCCATTGGCCAGCCTTGTTATTATCTTGGGCATGCCGCCCCTTAGATTTAGCCTGTTCATGCACTGGCGTATTGCCTGGGGGTGGCTGCGTATCTTCTTCACCTGTGAAAGTGTCCCTGTGCCTGCAAGTACGTGCTGTATCTGGTAATAAATCTCCGCATAGATGTTTAAGTCATACTTAAGAAGGCATTCCACGGTCTCGCTGACGCTCCCTTCACTGCTATTCTCAATCGGCACTACACCATAATCCACAGCTCCGGATGAAACTGCCTCGAAGACGCCGCTTATGCTTGGCGAGTAAAGTACCCTACCCTTCTTGAAATAGCTTTCTGCCGCCTCATCAGTGAATGTGCCCTTTGGCCCGAGAACTGCTATCTTTGTTGCTTTATCCATATTCTCTCTAATTTATAAGAATCGGGCTTAAAATTACCCACGATCAAGTCACTTCGTTCCTTCTTTTTAAGAAGGAGCTAATATAAGCATCTTAAAAATGAACGAACATATCTTTAGGGCCTATGACATAAGGGGCATATACCAAAAAGAGGTGAGCGAAGAATTTGCCGAAGAAATCGGAAAATCCTTTGGAACATTTCTTGGCAATCAGGGTCTTATAGTATTGGGCCGGGACGCCAGGCACGGCGGGCATGAGCTCGTAGACGCATCTGCCAGAGGCTTGAACGCCGCAGGCATTAACACTATTGATATAGGAATGGTGCCGACGCCCACTCTCAACTACTACTGCGCAAAGGCCGGCGCAAATGCGGGAGTTCTAATCTCAGCTTCGCACAATCCGCCGGAATACAACGGCATCAGATTCCGCAAAGGCGACGGGGCGGGTTTTCCGGAGTGCATCCCGGAAGTGAAGCGGATATACTTCGAGAAGTCGTGGCAGGAAAAGGATGCGCATGTTTCCCATAGAACGGTCGATTCGCAGAGTGTGATTGACGAATATCTGGATTATATAGTCTCGCAGACGCAGCTCCAGAAGCCGCTTAAGGTCGTCGTGGACCCTGGCAACGGTTCGGGATCGGGCATAGGCAAGCCGCTTTTTGAGGCTCTTGGATGCGAAGTTACGACAATAAATGACTCTCCGGACGGCGATTTCCCCGGACGGAGCGCAAACCCCAAGGAATCCACCCTCATTGGGCTTGGGGAAGAAGTCCGCAAGCGGGGCGCAGACCTCGGGGTGGCCTATGACGGAGACGCCGACAGAGTTGTTTTTACGGACGAGAACGGCAGGGTGGTATCTGCTGAAGCCAGCGGGGCAATCATGGTCAACGAAGTGCTTGAAGAAGGTCTGGGCGAGATAGCCCTTAATGTAGACTGCTCCATGAGCGTCGAGGAAGCTGCGATTGCGATGGGCGGCACAGTCAGGAGAATCCGGGTGGGCGACGTCTTCCTTGCCGACGCAATCAAAGACGGCGCAGTGTTTGCGATGGAGTCCTCAAGCCACTTTGTGGTCCCGAAATATTTCGGCTTTGATGACGGCATAGCAGTTTCCGCGTACATGGCGCAGATACTGTCAGAGCGAGGCGAACCATTGTCTAAAATAGTCTCCAAGGTTCCAAGATATCCTGTCGTGAGAAAAGAGATGCCCGTGCCCGACGATAAGAAATTCAAAGTCATCGAGGCTCTTGCAGAGCAGTTCGCAGACAGAAACCCTTTAACCATTGACGGCGTCAAGGTGAATTATAATAAAGGATGGACCCTTGTGCGAGCTTCCAACACCCAGCCGATGCTCAGGCTCACAGCAGAGGGAAAAACCGAGAAAGATGCCGAAGACCTTATGTCAGAGTTAGAGGGCTCAGTAAAGGAAAACCTTTAGGAGTCGAGCGCCTCGTTGACCAGAGCATCCGCTTTCTTCTGCATGGGGCTCTCCCGCGGACGGTGGGTATATGTGACTTTTTTGAACCTTTTCTCTAAATCCTTCACCGCCAGGTAAAGCGCTCTCAAATGCTCTTTTTTGACCTTATACCTACCATTCAGCTGCTTCACTACAAGCTCGCTGTCTGAGAAGACCTCTACAGACTCCGAGTGGTCCAAGGCCTTTCTCAGACCCTCGATTATGGCTTTGTATTCAGCGACGTTGTTGGTTGTGGTACCTAACTTTTTACCCTCTTTGTAAAGCTCTCGCTCCTCCCCACAAATCAGGAAACCATAAGCCGCAGGCCCCGGGTTTCCGCGAGAGCCCCCGTCAGTATAGAGGTGAATCATTTTTCGGCAAATAATAGGATTGTGCGTATATTATCAGGGTCTGATTATTTATATGGTCATTCTCTTAATTAATAATATGCCCGAAAAAGGCCTGAGCTCCAAAGAAGCAAAAGCGCTTCTTGTCAAGTACGGCCCGAATGAGATAAAAGACATCTCTAAAAGAACCCCCCTTAAAATACTGTTGGAGCAGATCAAGGGCAATTTCATATTCTACATACTAGTGTTCGCCATGGTAGCTTCCTTTGCAGTAGGCAAAGACATTACGGGGTATGTGCTTGGCGTAGTAATACTAATGGTTGTCGGAGTATCATTTGTCCAAGAATACAAGTCAGAGAAGGCCATTCAGCTATTGAAGAATATGATAGTCCCGATATCAATAGCCCTGCGCGATGGCAAGGAGTGCGAAGTCCTTTCGTCCGAGCTCGTTCCTGGCGATATAATAATCCTTCGCGGCGGCGATCGAGTACCTGCAGATTGTGTCGTGTTGCATGAGAATGAACTGAGGCTCAACGAAGCCATGCTGACTGGGGAAGCATCTGAGATCAAGAAGCGAACCATCACTACGAAAGAGCCAACAGAAGAAAATTCTTTATTTATGGGCACTTATATCGTAAATGGCAAGGGCGTTGCGAGAGTCATACACACAGGCATGAACACCCGCTTTGGAAAAATATCCAAGCTCATCTCTACTGCAGAGAAAGATATGCCCCTTCAAAGGAAAGTAAACAAGATAGCAAAATACATGACTGTAATAGCCATAACGCTCTCGACACTGACTGCCTTATTTATGATTGCGGTAGCACCCGAAATAACCGACCAGGTACTCATCGACTCACTCATACTTGCAATAACATTAATAGTGTCTGCATTTCCTGAAAGCTTCCCCGTCGTCCTCATAACGGCGCTGGCTACCGGTTCATATCGAATGGCCAAGAAAAACGCGATCGTAAATCGCATGTCAATAATAGAGACTCTGGGCGAGACCACAGTTATCTGTTCGGACAAGACGGGCACGATAACCAAAGGAGAAATGACGACAAAGAAGATAGTATTGCCTTCCGGAACTATCGAACTCTCGGGTGTCGGCTACACCAGCCATGGTGAGTTCAGTTCAGGCGGAAAGCCGCTGAACCCACATAACAATAGAAATCTCAAGCTCTTCCTAGAGTCAGCAGTCCTATGCAATGATGCCATAATAGAGAGAACCGGCGAGGATAGTAACTATGCAGTGTTAGGCAGCCCGACCGAGGCCGCCTTATTGATTATGGCATCCAAGGCAGGTTTGTTTAAAGGAGATATGGCAGCAGAACGCATAGAAGAGATCCCCTTTAGTTCAGAGCGAAAGTTCATGTCAGTTCTTTGCTCAAAGGAGGGTCACAACATAGTTTACTCCAAGGGCGCACCCGAGGTCCTACTAAAGAAATGTAGTCATATTCAAAAAGGGGAAAAGATACTCAGGCTTACAAAAGAAATGGCGGCAGGCATATTAAGGGAAAGCAGCACACTTAACTCACAGGCTTTTAGAACCATAGCCCTTGCATACAAGGAAGCCGGGCAGAAAGACTTGGAAGAACTGGAAAAGGGCCTTGTTTTTCTAGGTTTCGCAGCTCTCGAGGATCCTCCTCGCGATGAAGTCCCGGAAGCGATAAAAGAGTGCGTCCGCGCCGGGATTTCGGTGAAGCTCATAACTGGTGACCACAGGGATACCGCACTTTCGATAGCCACCCAGATAGGTCTTAGTGGAAATGTTATGGAAGGAGAAGAGATAGACAAGATAACTGATGATGAGCTTTCGGTGAGGATGGACGATATAGTGATCTTTGCAAGAGTCCGCCCCGAGCATAAGCTAAGGATAGTTCGCGCACTCAAATCCAGGGGTGAAGTCGTCACCATGACTGGCGACGGCATAAACGATGCACCTGCATTGAAAGAAGCCCAAATAGGCATTGCGATGGGCAAAAGCGGCACCGATGTGACCCGGTCGGTCGCTGATCTTACACTTAAAGACGACAATTTTGCAACTATAGTTTCAGCCATAAAAGAGGGCCGATCGATATTTTGGAATATCAGGAAATTCGTAAGTTATCAGCTTTCAGATAATATTGCCGAGCTTTTAGCCCTTTTCATTGGGGTTTTACTCATGCCTGTTCTTGGGTGGCCCATACCCATGCTACTCGCCCTCCAGATACTCTTCATGAACCTTGTGACTGACAATACCCCCTCTATAACTCTGGCTGTTAATAGGCCCTCACACGATATAATGACCCATCCGCCCAGGCGCAATTCAGAGATACTCAATAGAAGCCTGGTTAAACTTATCTTATTTACTGGCTCTTTTATGGCCTTTATGGTGATTCTCACGTTTGGCATATCCTATCTTTGGGTTGGCACAAGCATTGAATATGCACGGTCATCCGCACTGGTGTGCCTCATACTCCTTGAGGTGACATCTGCCTATAACTTTAGGTCTCTCCGCAAGGGTTTTTTCCAAATGCCTATAAACAGCAACCCTTACCTAGTTTATGCCACCCTTATATCCTTGACAGCCACTCTATTAATTATCTACTCCCCGCTTAATACAATCTTTGGGACTGCCCCCCTTGCTCCGGAGTCATGGCTGCTGCTCATGCTGCCACCGATATTGCTGATATTAGTCTTTGATCTGCTTAAGAATCTGAACCGCAAATACAGATTTTTAGATTTTGACAGTTAATAGGCTTAACAGGCAAATATACCATGGATAATTTACGCATAGAAGTATTTACTTCACCCTCCTGCCCGCATTGCCCTGCAGCTGTCAAAGCGACCGAGGCTTTCCTGGAGGCAAACCCGGAACTCGCCAAAAGCATAAGCTGGAAAACACTCAGCCTTGCTTCTCCAGAGGGCTCTAAGCTGGCTCGGGAATACGGCATACGCTCCGTGCCCACTATAGTCGCTACCAATGAGAAAGGCATTAAAACAGCTTATGTGGGCGCGCCTATACAACGGACTTACAAGGCCTTCATAAGCGAAGCAATGAAAGCCTGAAACGCGCATTTCCATCCGCGCCCTTAATCTCTTAAAAGCCTAAGGAATAGCCCTGCAGCTATCAAGTCTGCTGTGGTCCCAGGATTCTTTTTGTTGCCTTCTGCGCGCAGATATTGATCAAATTCGAGGGGACTCGTTCGCCCTTCCAGAACCTCACTCGCCATATGGGAGACATGCATAGCCTCTTCCATCCCGCACTTGCGGGCTATCAGGGTATCGGGATATTTCGAGAGCGTGAACAGATAGGCATGTATTATAAATTCAGGATCCGTCTTGATTTTCCTCCCAATTACCCGGCTTATTGGAAAGTCCCCTACCCATTCCCGTGCTATAGTATCATGAGGGGCAGCAAGTTCCATGAGCTTCAAGGGTGTTATACTCTCTTCTTCAATAACCTTGAATATGTCTTTCGAGAAAATATCATACTTTGAAAGGCTATCGTCTTTTAGCCCCATACTTCCAAGCCTCCCTTTTTGCATAGCCTTGATTATCCATTTGCTGTCTTCTGATGTGAGCGATTTCATAAGGGTTCTTGTCGAATCCCCATGCGCGGCTGCAAGAGGCATTAACATCATGATTATCCCGAAGTTGGCGTTCTTTTTTTTACTAGTTGCATCATATATGAGCTTGCCCAGAGCCGCCTTTTCAGCTTCCCTCGCTGCCTTTTCGATTATCGGCTCCAGCCTCTCCGCGCCCTTCACAAAGTCCATGTAACCCGTGTCCCTGAAGCTCTTTGTAGGTGTCACGTTTCCCGGCTTCTCTGCGGAAACCTCCAGTAGGCAGGCCTGCCGCGCACATCTTGCAAGTTCAGCTGAACTCTTCTTTTTCATGGCTCTAATTTATCTATGCAAGAGAGAAAACTGCAGCTGGTTTATGAGCGGCTTTTAGAGCACTTTGGCCCGCAAGACTGGTGGCCTGCCAAGACTAGATTCGAAGTGGTTGTCGGTGCGATACTGACTCAGAATACGAACTGGAAAAATGTCGAGCAGGTTATCTTGGATTTGAAGTCCAAAGGGCTGCTGGATCCAAAGGCCTTGGATGCAGTCCCCATAAATGAGCTTGCACTCTTACTAAGGAAAGCTGGATACTTCAACCAAAAGGCGAGGAAGCTAAAAGCGTTCGTGGATTATTTTAGGCAATATAACTTCAGTTTTGAGGGTCTTATGGAAAAGGACAAGGATTCCCTCAGGGAAGAGCTTTTATCAATCTGGGGCATCGGGCCGGAGACTGCGGACGACATCCTTCTATATGCCCTGGACAAGCCCTCATTCGTCATAGATGCATACACGCGCAGGGTTTTCTCCCGCATGGGATTAGCTAGAAATACCGGCTATGATGCGCTCAAAGCTTTCTTTGAGACCAACTCCCAATGGACCGAAGACAGAAAACTGGAGACCTTCAAAGAGTACCACGCTCTGATAGACGAGCTTGCCAAAGGGCATTGCCGCACAAAGCCGTTTTGCAAAAACTGCCCACTATGCGATTTATGTTTGCAGAAAATCTAATAAAGCAATATGGGCTTTTTCACAAACTTCCTCATAATCTCGATATTCCTGGGGCCGGGGCTTGCTATATCCTACGGGATGGAAAACCCTTCTTTCCGGCCTGCAGCGCATCTCTTCACGCTCATGGCATTCCAATGTTTGGGTATAGCAATAGTCTACATACTCTTGAGCATTCTCCCTACTGACATTCGCTTCAATAATAAGGTCCTTGACAAGGTTGTTGACTACCTCCATGACACGCGCGACGGTGTTGTAAAGACACTAGACAATGTCACATCCATATTTAAAAAGAATTTTGGCGATTTGGGTTTCTATGCTGCGCTGGGATTTATAAGTTTTGCATACGGAGTCTACATAGCGGCAGCCGTGGCTTATGTACTCAAGGTTAAGATACGGCGGGCCATGGTTTCCATTTCAATCGGCGGTGCAATCGCAATAGTCTTTTGGTATTTCCTGGCTTTGGGCTACATACCATTCATTACGCCCGTTTCTGTATTTATTGCGGTTACTGGACTTTCCGCAGTAATGATGATATACGGCTATTCACGGGAGAACCGCACAATACGAAGAATAGCCGGTCAGGTGATCGAAAGAAGGCAGGAGATAAAAAAACATCGGCATTCTTTTCAAAGAGAGGTAGTAAAGACTGCCAAACTGGCTGGAAAGGAGGCAATCAAAGGCGGAAAGGCAGCTGAATCGCATGCCAGGAAAGCCGCAATAAAATCAAAAGAGGCTGCAGAAGATTTTATTGAAAAAGGCTCTCAACGAATATCTCAGCTATGACTGCCGGATACTCCAACCCGAAGCTCTCCAGGACCTCGGGGTGCACTTCGCCGAATACGCCTGCCCTTTTGTTTCCTATGGTTATCTCTCCGCATCGGCCTTTGATAAACACGCTTCCCCCATCTTCCTTGAGCTTGTAATCGATACCAAGGCCCCGCAGAAGAGCCTCGATGACTGATTGCATATCCGAGAAATTTACAGAGTTATCAAGTATGGCAATGCCAAGCCTTTTTCGGTTTTCCCAATCCTTTCGTCCCGGCACCACGTCATCCACTTCAAATATCCGCTGAGGAAGCTTCTTCTTTTTGTTGTAAGCCAGCGTGCCGAGAATGCTTGCAATAGCCGATGTGCGCATGATTGTGAAATCCTCTGTCCTCGGATTCTTTATCTTAACTGGATTTGCAGACAGCCTTGCCTTTTCAAGTGCTGCGGGATTAGTTAGCGTAAAAGGCACAGTCTCCTGGAAACCCAGGCCCAGCATAAGCATCTTCAGGCCAAACACACTCTCTTCAAGGCAATCGGGCTTTCCTATTGTCGGTATTTTGGCTTCCATGGGCTCAAAATTCCCGTAACCGTAAGCGATTGCTATGTCTTCTACGAGATCTATCGGGTGGAGGACGTCCGCCCTATAACATGGAATGAGTACCTCAAGCGATGCGGCTCCCAATGATTCAACACCATAACCCATTTTCTCTAAGAGCCTTTTGATATCCGCAGGCTCTAAATCCAGTCCCAGGAGCCGGCTTGCATAAGCAGTGTCTAGTTTCATCTTTCCCGCTGCGAGGTCAAGCCCCTTTCCATTGATATCAACCGAGATTATCTGCCCTCCGCGATCCGCAAGCGAGCTAAGCACTATGTTGAGCGCATGTTTGAGCGACAGCTCATTGGTCCCTGTCATTTCTATAAACAGGTTGCTTGTTTTCTCAGTCACTCGCGTCCTGTCGGCATTTATCACAGGCGGCAGTGACACAACACCTTTTTGGTCCATGACAAAAGGCAGCCCTTTCTTGCCTTCCAATATATGCCCATAATCCCTGCCCTTCGGGTGTTTTTCCAGCACCTCTCCGGCAATCATCTCTTCGCCGAAGTCCAGCGGAACGAAGGAGACATCACTGGGCTTTGCCGCAGTGTATCTGTATGGCGGCAGGGTTTTGTTGAAGTCGTGTATTCCTATGGCAACCTTCGCCCTCTTCCTGCCGTGCGAGCCGTGGAGGGCTTCCTGCATGTTTATTATCGAAAGAAGTATGTCGTCAGTCATCGGCAGGTTCTTAACGACTGCCGCGATGATGAAGGGTCTAACTCCCCTTACCAAATCATCTGTCTTGAGGGAGATGCCTGAGTCCTGCACTTTATACTCTCTGAGCCCGTCCTCAAGTCCTGTGAACGTCTTATAAGCGCGGGCAAATCCTTCTACAGAAAGCATGTCCGGGCGATTGGGAAAGACCTCTACGACAATCTTCTCTTCCGTGACCTCTTCAACACTAGTCCCCAGCATAGCCGCACGCTCTTCCAGCTCCTTCAAAGGGACTTTTTTCCCCACAAGCCTCATGAAGTCGCCAGTGGGGAATTCAGCAGTAGGCATATTCTATCATTGTATTTTTGTATATCGTGCTTAAAAGTATAGCATGAAACTTATTGTACTTGCATTGGTCGTACTTTTGCTGCCGATAGCATCAGCGCAGGACGCCGAAAACGGCTCAAATGCTCTGGATTTCATACGGGACCTCAACCCCCTCTTTTTAATAATAGCAGGCATCTTGTTGTTCTTTGCTTCCCATCTCGCCAAATTCATAGCGATAATACTAGTTATAATCGGCATTGCGGGGCTTTTAATCTCGCTACTCTAAGGTTTTTGTTCAAAGAAGCGTTAATTAATCATGAAAAGGATATTAACCCTCCTCATAGTGCTTGCAGCCCTGCAAGCGGCATGCGCCGAAGAAGTTACGTACAATACATCGGAAGCATCGGATTATAATGAAACCAACGGAATCAATGAAAGCGAGATTGCATTAAATGGCTCCAATGGCATTATTCCTGACTTTGGCATAAACTTTTCTGAGATCAATACAAGCGAGCTTTCTGAAAAAGCACTTAATGCCACAAGAACCGGAGTCGAACCCATCGATGGCACTGTGCAGTTCCTAATAGATGCGAGCCCCTTTTTGTTGCTTATAATAGGCATTGTGGTTTTTCTCTTCGCCGGTTTCGCAAAGATAATCGCAATAATAATCATAATAATAGCCGTTATCCGCCTACTGCAGATGATGTTTTTCTAATGATGGACGGTCTGTGCGACCATTGCGGCATGGAGTCATTCAAAATGATTTCCTGCCCTCTTTGCGGCTCAAGGGTATGCCCCTCATGCTTCAATAGCGAGAGGAGGGCATGCGATGCCTGTGCCAGGGGGCGCCAGTTCTAATGATTCAAGGTTTTAATAGATTATCACCTAATTATTATGCCCAAAAACCCGGCAAAACCCGAAGATGATAACCCGCAAGGATAGTAAGCTCGTTGATTTGGAGTACATGATACCCAAAGAGCACAAAGAAGCGCACGAAGAGCCCATTTCCCAGGAATGCTTGGTACTTAAAGAAGTTTGTCATGCCTGTGGAAGGGATTCTGAGGAGATAGTGCTACTCCCAGTATTCCACAAAGGCGATGACAAGTGGATATGCCCGCAGTGCCTCAAAGGGCATTTGGGAGAACCTGTGCAAAGCTATGTTAGCGCAGAAACAACCTACTCCCAGGAAGAAACACAGCCAGAAAGTCCGGGTCCGATGTCTTTATTTGACTGAAGCATAGAACTAGTCAACATATCTCCGTACCTAGTCCTTTATCCAAGGCTTTCTGGTAGACCAGGCTTGCCATGGCGACATCTTGAAGTGCGGTTCCCACTGATTTGAAGATAGTTATATCTTCAGGAGATTTTCTTATCTTCCTGCCATTAAGGGCGTCCTGTATCTCAATGATATCGCCTTTGTAGCCCTTCAGATCGCCCGACTTGAGGCTATCCTTTGAATCTGCGACGATGCATTTAGCCTTCTTTATGACGTCCTCATCCAATTCTCTGGCATCCGGGGTATGCGCGCCTATGGAAGTTATATGAGTCCCGGGCTTAATCTTGCTGCCGATGACGACAGGTTTCTTGGAAAGAGTGGCGGCGACTATAATATCAGCATCCAAAACGCCTTCAGAGGTTGATTTCTCTATGGCCAGCCCTAAGCCTTTCATATCTGCGATGAAAGCATCCATCGCAGCTTCAGTGGGGTCAAAAATTTTGACTGTATCAATCTTGCGAACCTTAGTCAAACCCTCTAATTGGGTCCTTGCCTGCACCCCGCAGCCCAATATACCGACTACTTTTGAATCCTCTCGTGATAGTTGCTTTGCTCCAAGAGCTCCAAGCGCCCCGGTCCTGACGGCCGTGAGCATGCTGCCGTCTATTATCGCTTTCACTTCACCTGTTTCGGTGTCGGCAAAGACTATAGTGGCTATAATGGTTGGCTTCCCGATCTTCTTATTCTCCGGATAATCGCAGACTATCTTGCAGGCTATTCCCATGCCGTCAACGTAAACGGGCATGAAGCCCCACCACTTCTCGCTGTTCGGGAGCGTGAACTGTGTCTTTTGAGGATAAATAGTCCGCCCTGCGGCGTGCTTAAGAAAAGCCAGCTCGACTGCGCCAATAGCATCATCCATCGAGACGAGCTTAGCGACATCGTCTTTGTTTAAGTAGAGCATTGTAGTGTAAATTTAATTTAGCGGTAGAAAAATCCGACAAAACTCGAAACCCTCATCAGATGCTCCTATTCGGCCAGCCTCTTCATGCCCTCGACCAGCTTGGCAGCAACCTCTGGCTTCGGCATCGCGAAGCTGATATACTTGTTGTCCATCTCGGTGAAGGTGGCTGGAACATCCCGTATCAATACCTTGTATTTCTCGAGGAAATAATCCCTGACTTCTGTAGATGTCTTGTCGAGTGCTGATATATCCATGAATAAGAAAGAGGTGGCTGAATCCCATACCTTTATGCCGAGCTTTTCGAACTCTGCACGCATCTCTGCCTTTTCTTCTGCAATCCTCCTCCAGATTCCTTGATAGTAAGAGAGGTCATCAAGGGCGGCTATACCCCCATAAACGCCGAAGCGATTCAGCTCGAAGCCGTTCAGTACCCTCCCGAAGACCTCGCAGTTATCCTTGGATGAGATAAAATAAGACATCCTGCCCCCTGCCAAACCAAATCCTTTCGAAAAGCTGCGCGCTACATAGAGGTTTTCGTATTCGTTGACCACATCCGCCACACTCTCTCCGCAATATTCATAATAACACTCATCAACGACAACGATTCTATCTTTTGCATTCTCCACTACTTTCAGAATGTCATCTCTCGGCATTTTCAGCGAGGTGGGGTTGTTCGGGCTGCAAACGAAGACCATCCTAGTCTTTGAATCCATCTCTTCAATCAACTGATCAGCATCAATCGCGAAATCCGGTTCCTGCATTGGCACGACCTTTCTTACCCCTCCGCATCTCTCGACACCCAATATCAGCTCAGGGTAGGTCGGAGCCATCGAGACTATGTTGTCGCCCGGCCGTATGAAACATTTTGGAAGGCGATTGAATGCCTGGTCCAATGCCTCATCAAGCACTATCTCTCCATACTCGACACCAGCGTAATCCGCAATCCCTTGTTGTAATTCTCCTGTCGGCTCGTCACCTACATAGACATACCACTTTGCGAGTGGTGCGTTCTTTTTCAAGGCTTCGACTACCTTGGGTGATATGTCATATTGGAACTCGTTAAGGTTAAGCCTGATTTCAGGTTTGATTGTCCCCTTCGCGCCGTATGCTGCAGCCTCGCAGCTCTCTAAATAAGGCCACATTAAGTCTTTTGCAGATGCCATTGTGGCATATTTTGTCGGCGCTTACATAAATATGAGCCCATCTTTGCAATGACAGCTTGCTAAACCCTTACTCCCTTAATTTTCCAATTAGTCGGGGGAGTTCCGTAACGTCATCCACTACGTCATCCGCCCCCGCTTCCCTGAGCGACTCCTCACTGGCTATACCTGTGCGCACGCAGATGCATCTTATCCCCGCTCTCTTGGCGGAAAGCGCGTCTGAAACAGAATCACCCACAAACACATAGTCGTTCTCAAAATTCCCGCAACTTTCGCATCCTTCATTAGCATATATCGCATGCAGTATAGGCCAGGGATCCGGCTTTCCCAAATGCTTTCCCTGCCTCTCGCTCTCCTCAGCTATCTCGGTTTCTGTGACAATCATTTTGGAATCAAAATAGTTCCAAAGCCCCCATTTTTTGAGCGGCAGTTCGGTCTCAGACAGTGGCCTGCCGGTCACTATGCCTAGCCCAAGACCCATGCGCATAAGCTCTTTAAGTGCATTTTCTATTTTTTCCAGCCCGATGACGGGCTCGTCGCTGTCCGCCAGCTCATAGTAGCAGGCCTGAAAGCGCTTGTGTGATTCCTTCCATTCTCCACCCTCCCTGTCATGGCTTTCCGAGGGGTCGAGTTCGTCAAGAAGCTTTAGGTATTCAAGCCCCTTATAACCCCTCGCGGCAAGCTCTTTCAGGAATTCGCGCACATCCTTTCCAAGCTTCGCCAGTACTGAAGAGCAATAGGCGATGTCCCAGTTAGAGTTCACGCCTGCCTCCTTGAAGCCTTTTATTACCTCATCTGGCAGAACGTCTTTGGCGTCTAATTCCCTACTATTCTCTAAATCTCCGAGCGACCTCGCTACTGCCATTCCGGCGCAATTCCAGTAGATGCGCTCAGAGGTTATTACCCCGTCCAGGTCGAAAAGCACTGCTTTCATAGTTTTATTCTTTGCCAGACTAATTAAATAAAATGAGGCCTAGGCAGAATCCGCGCATCTTCAGGCACAAGTGCCCCAAGTGCCCGCAAACTATAAATGTCACTGCACGGTCCGAGAGGGAAAAGCAGCCGGCGAAGTGCGTATGCGGCTGGGAAGGCTTTGTGAAAGATCCCGAAGGGAAAGTGCATAGGATAATCAGATAATCCTACTTTAGCGTCCCTTTCACGCCTGCGGTAGTCCCCGCCCGCCAGGGGTTCGGATCGAACGCTTCCCGCAGCGCCTCGCCGAGTGCCCTGAAGATGCTTTCCCATGTGTGGTGCGGGTCTTTGCCTGATTCCACGACTATCCTTATGCTGGCGCCCAATCCAAGCGCCAAGCCGTCAAGAAAATCATCCAAATCACAGGTCTTTGTGTCCTCGACCATGGTCAAATCAGTAATAGGATTGCCCTCAAGCATAAGTCTAGGCCTGCCCTCAATGCTCACAACTGCAGTCGCGCAGCCTTCGTCTATCATGCTCCTCGAGGCTCCGCTGACACCTTTCTTCAGCTTCTCCTCAAACATTGCCCTGAGCGCAGAACCCAGCACAATGCCAGAGTCCTCCGCAATCACATGAGTGAGCTTGAAGTTGGTCGTGGTGTACTTGAAATCGATGTTCAGGTTCATCCTCCATCCCAGAGTTTCAATCATGTGGTTGAGGAAGGCTAGTCCTGTGTCCATCTTCGTCTGCCTCCGCGGCTTTGAATCTATGCTACACTCTATCTTTGACTCGCGAGTGACTCGTTCTACTATTACTTCAGTGTCCGAAACCTTCTTTATGTCTGCGCCGACCATTTTCTTATTTATCCCTCTTAAGTAAGCTAATAATACTTTCCCTGTCATTAATTATTCTTGGATAAATAGCTCGATCCATTATAATGGATTTTCTCTTCAAATGCCTTCCAACCACTCTTTCAAATGTTTTTTCATCAAACCCTTCGACTCTCTTTAGATGTTCTAGTAGGGGTGGCATTTGACTAAAATCCGCACGTGGTCTTAAGCAGCTTGCAACGACAACAGCATCCGCATCTTCAAAATCCTTAGGTCGAACTCCACCCTCTGCATCATCCAAAATTACGCCTTTGGACCTCAGAAAGACTCCCCTATCCAGACCGGCTACTTTTCTCAACCTGAATCCCTCCCCGCCTATTTTTATGGAAAACCTTACGGGATCGTACTTTCTACCGCTCAATGCCGTAGCACATTGCGCACCTAAAAAACGTGAATCTCCAACTCCGCTGGGGCAAAGGAACAGCATTTTATAATCTTTCGGTCTCTTTCCTTTCCTTTTAGCAAAAGAAGGCATTTTCATCTCTCAAACCTGACTTCCACCGACTTAGTGTGCGCCGGAAAGCCCTCGAACTCCGAGAGCATAGTGATATCTCTCTTCAGGCTCCTCAAACCGTCCTTGGAAAGCTTTTCGACAGTGGGCCTCTTTAGGAAAGTGTCCACGCTCACGCCAGAATACATCCTCCCGAACCGCCCCGTCGGCAGGATGGCATTAGGCCCTGCAGCAAAGTTGCCCGCAGTTATCGGCGAGTACTGGCCAAGGCAATAGGTTCCCGCGGTCGTGAGTTTATCAAGGGTTTTCTCAGGGTCCTTAGTGTTCACGACCAGATGCTCCACGGCATAGTCATTGACAAAGGCTATCGCTTCTTCCATATTCCTGCAAAGAACAATCCCAGAATACTTTCTTATGTTCTCGAGCACATAACCCTGCCTGACCTCATCCAGCTCATTGAGCATGAGATAGAACTCCTTCTGCACCTTAAGTGCCAGCTCCTGCGAGTCCGTCACTAAAACAGCTGCAGAGTCCGGTCCGTGCTCAGCTTCACTCAGGACATCGGCTGCAACGTAGTTTGGCTCAGCAAATTTATCTGCGAGCACCATCCCTTCACTCGGACCCGGAGGAAAATCTATGCGCACATCATTCCTGACTAGCCTTTGTGCGGCGGATACGTAAGGCCCCCCCGGACCTGCAATCACATCACATTTTGGTATCTTCTTCGTGCCGTAAGCCATAGCGGCAATGGATTGCACACCTCCGACTTTGAACAGCTTGTCAACACCGCAGATGTCCGCAGCCACAAGGCTCGCGACGTCCAAAACCCCTTCATATTGGGGAGGGGTGCACACGACAATCTCTTTGATGCCCGCCACCTTCGCGGGAACTGCCAGCATAAGCATCACAGAGGGGTAAACCGCTTTTCCTCCCGGCACATAAAGCCCCGCGCGCTCCAGGGGTATGACTCTTCGCCCCACTTCCACGCCCGGTTCTATCTCCATCCTGAACTCATCGGGCATCTGCCTCTCATGGAATTTTTTTATGTTTTTATATGCGCGCTGTATTGCTTTTAGGAGGGGCTCGTCTATGCTATCATAAGCAGCACTCATCTCATCTGCGCTTACTTCTATCTCCTTTAACTTTATTCCGTCAAACTTTTCAGTATACTCCAGAACAGCAGCATCCCCACGCTTCCTGACATCCTCTATTATCGCTTCCGCAGCTTTCTCTGCTTTTGCTACGTCTTTCTCGGCGCGCAGCATAAAGTCCTGTTTCACCTCGTCCCTTGCTAATATTGGCAGCCTCATCATTTTACAAGCCTTTCTATAGGCAGGACTAATATGTCCCTGCCTCCCATCCCCTTTAATTTTTTGATTAAGTTAAATATGTCCCGTTCGCCGACTACCATCTGCACGGCGATCCACCCTTCTTTGTCAAGCCTTGTCACTGTCGGGGAAAGAGCACCCTTGCTGGTCTTCTCCAACTCGCTAAGCTTGCTCTCGGGCATGTTTGCCATCAGGTATTTCTTCTTGTCTGCGGAGACCACGCTCTTTATGCCCAAAAGTATGTCGTCGACCATATCATCTTTTGTACTGGGGTTTGCAATCAGCGAGAATTGTGACTCCAGGAGAGTGTCCACTACTTCAAGTCCATGCGTCTTAAGCGTGGAGCCTGTGGAAGTAAGGTCGACGATTGCATCGGCAAGTCCAATCACAGGAGCAACTTCAACGGCACCCGATAGCTCTACTATCTCTACTTTCTTCCCTGCTTTTCTGAAGTAATCCTTGCTTGCTTTTACGAACTTCGTTGCCACCCGTGAGCCTTCTTTCAGGTCGCTTACCGATTTCAGCACACCCTCTTTTGCCGCAAGCACAAGCGAGCAGTAGCCGAAGCCAAGGTCAGCTATTCTTTTGATATTGGCTCCCTTCTCAACTATTATGTCCTGGCCCACCATGCCCAGGTCTGCAACGCCTTCCTCGACGAACTGCGGTATATCCTCGACCCTGACAAACATTATGTCAACCCCCGGCTCATTAGTCCTGACGAAGAGCGACTTCTCGTCATAGCTAACCGGCTTAATCCCTGCGCTCCTCAATAGCTCGAGGCACGGAGCCTTCATCCTCCCCTTGTTTGGTATTGCTATTCTCAGCTTTCTCATTTTAATGCCTCCACAACCTTATCCTTTGGGACTATTGCCTGGTCCCCGCTTTCCATGTCTCTCACTGTCACGTTGCCGTCTGCAAGGTCTTTCTTCCCCACTATCACGATCTTTTCCACCCCAAGCTTGTCGGCATATTTCATCTGGTTTGAAAAGTTGCGCCCGAGCAGGTCCCCCACAGTGGCAAAACCCGATCTTCGCAATTTCTGCATAATCCTCACGGCAGTGTCCTCGGACTCACTATCCGCGCGCAGTACATATACCTTAGCACTACTCTTCCTCTTGCTTAAGAGATTCTTCTCACGCATGACTTCGATTATTCTCTCGATTCCAAGGCTTATCCCCACTGCCGGAACATCCTCTTTCTCGGAAATTTTGCCGATGATTTTATCATACCTCCCGCCCCCTGCAATAGAACCGTAATCCCCAAGCGCCACCTCGAAGATGGGCCCGGTGTAGTAATCCAGGCCACGCACCATCGAGAGATCGAGGTCAACGCCCTTTCCGTATTCTTCAATAAGCTTGAAGAGGCGCCTCATCTCTTTGACGCCCTCAGTTTCGCCCAACAGTTTCTCAATTTCTTCAAGCGATTTTATTTTAAGCGCATTCATGAGGCCATCCAACTTGTCTTCTGGTATTTCCTTTAGCTCTTTCCTAACTTCTTTCTCCCCCAGCTTCTCCAGCTTGTCAAGAGCCCTGAACACCGCGAGCTCTCGGTCCTTGCTAATGCCTATCTTGGCCAAAAGCTCATCCAGGACCTTCCTATTGTTAACCTTGAACTTGAATCCCTTCAAGCCAAGTGCCTCGAATGCGTCAATAGCGCATGAGATGATCTCCGCGTCTGCGTTCATGTCGGATACCCCTACGATATCCACATCACATTGCCAGAACTCGCGGAAACGCCCTTTCTGCGGCCTGTCGAAGCGCCAAACGCGCGATATGCAGTAGCGCTTGTAGGGCATAGTAAGCTGATTCATGGCGACGACACGAACCAATGGCACAGTCAAATCATACCTGAGGGCTAGCTTCCTGCCTCCCATATCCTCGAATTTGTAGATAAGCTTTTCCTCCTCCCCGTATTTGCCTTCAAGCAGCTCCGCGTATTCGAAAGCGGGCGTCTCGGAAGGCGAGAATCCGTAAGACTCAAAACTAGCTTTAATCTTGTCGATGACCTCTTGCCTCTTCACCATTTCATGCGGGAGAAAATCCCGCGTCCCCGGAGGGGTTTCTAGCCTCATTTTGTATAGACCTCAGAAACAAAATCAAGAGCCTTTAATTTGCGCAGAAGCTTACTAAAATCCCCTTTATACTTGCCCACGAGGTTCCATTCGGCTTTTCTTTCCCTCTCAAGGCTCCTCGACTCGCTCATTATTATGTCAAAGCCCTCATTGGACAGGAACTCGGCTATCTTTGCCAGGCTCCCCGGCGCGTCGCCCATTACTACTTTCATCTCATATACTTTTTTGTCAAATACCGGGCTCATCGTAGCTGTTTTGCCGTCAAGCCCCACTACTATTTCCATGCCCGGTTCTATGCCCAGCGCCTTGCGTATCCCCAACGGGATAAGCAGCCTTCCCTTCTCATCGATTTTAGATATTTCCTGCATCTTGAATTTAGTGGGATAAATTTCCCACTCTTTGGTTTTTGAAGTTTGAGCTATAAAAATACATATGTCCGTGGAAACCTATGAACTATCCATTCAGTCCGGCGGAAAAGGCGACATAATCGACATCACCGATGACGTGGCTCAGACAGTTTCCAAGTCGAAAATAAGCGATGGCATAGCCAATATCTTCGTCCCCGGCTCGACTGCGAGCATCTCGACCATAGAATACGAGCCTGGCTTACTCAAAGATGTTCCGAGGGCATTAGACAAGATTGCAGCATTTGGTCCGGACTATGCGCATCACGAGACGTGGCACGACGACAACGGCGCTTCCCATGTAAGAGCGACGCTCATGGGACCCGGAATCACTGTCCCGTTCAAGGACAAAACGCTCCTTTTGGGCACATGGCAGCAGCTCTGCCTCATAGACCACGACACAAGGCCCAGGGAGAGGAAACTAATACTGACAATAATAGGCGATTAATATTGGTATTTATGCGCCCTACCCTTATTTTCCCATGAAACTTACTTTTTGCGGTGCCGCCCGCATAGTGACCGGCTCCTGTCATCTTCTGGAAATAGGCAATGAGAAGCATCTTATCGACTGCGGCATGTTCCAGGGTCCCAAAGAGATAACAAAACTGAATTATGAGAATTTCTTATTCGACCCGAAAGAGATAAACTCAGTATTCCTTACACACGCCCACATAGACCATTCCGGGCTTTTGCCCAAGCTGGTCGACCAGGGCTTTACCGGCAGAATCTTTGCAACGCCCGCCACTAAAGATCTCTGTAAGATAATGCTCGAGGACAGCGCGGAGGTTCAAGTATCCCAAAACGAACATGAAAACCGCAGGAGGCAAGAAGACGGGTTACCGTCGAGAGAGCCGCTTTACACGAGAATAGAAGCCAAGGATGCAATGAGGCTCTTCAGGGATGTCAGGTATGGCGAAATGCAAAGGATTAGTGATAATGTTTCGGTCAGATACCAGGATGCGGGCCACATACTCGGCTCGGCGATAATCGAGGTGTTTGCAAAAGAGGGCGGCAAGGAAAAGAAGATAGTCTTTTCAGGCGACCTCGGCCAGTGGAACAATCCAATAATCCGCGACCCCACAATCATCAGCGAAGCCGATTATCTCCTCATAGAGTCCACATACGGCGACCGCCTGCATGAAGACGTGAAAGAGCGTGAGTCGCTCTTGTTGAAATATGCGAAGGAAACCTATGACAAGGGCGGCAAGCTTTTCATTCCCTCTTTCGCGGTTGAGAGGACCCAGGAGCTGCTGTATACGATAAAGAAATTATCTGATTTCCCAAAAGAGACTATCTTCCTGGACAGCCCGCTGGCCATGCGTGCAACAAATGTATTCATAAAACACCCTGAGTGCTATGACGAGGAGACTCGGGCAGCCAGCGAGCCGCTGAGGCTCGCCAGGATGAAATATACGGCCTCCGTACAGGACTCAAAGAAAATCAACAGGTATTCCATGCCTTGTGTGGTCATCGCAGGAAGCGGCATGTGCACCGGCGGGCGCATACGGCATCATCTGAGGAATGGCATTGAGGACAGGAGAAACACTGTTCTTTTTGTGGGCTACCAGGCAGAGGGTACTTTGGGCAGGCATATCCTCGACGGAGAAAGCGTCATCCGAATGATGGGCATGGATTTTTCTGTGCGCATGGACGTGAGGAAAATAGACGGCTTTTCGGCGCATGCGGATTCAAACGAGCTGGTTAAATGGGCATCCGGATTCAAGACGAATCCAAAAGTATTCATAGTCCATGGCGAGCCGGCGGCGGCAGAATCCCTTAAGGAAAAACTGGATGCCATAGGCCTTAGCTCAAAGGTAGCCTCAATGCTGGAGACTGTTGAATTATAACCCAAACCTATAAAACAAAGCATCTCACGGCGGGTGGGGTGTCAGGACAGCCATCTTAGCCATCTCCCTTTGGCGGAACCTGTGCTCGCTGTTCCACCTTTCTTTTATAGTCAGCTTATGCAAAGGGTCCGACGGCGGCTTCCTCATTTGCAGCCCCAGTTTCACGCCCATGTCTCTCCAGTGAGCCTCTTGCGGCGACATGGGGCGCGTCCTTCCCAGTCCATATATGTTATACCGTGCCCCCATATTTTGCCTGCTCCCCAAGGTTTTCCTCTATCCTCAGAAGTTGGTTGTATTTTGCGTTTCTGTCGCTCCTTGCAGGCGCCCCGAACTTGCTTTGGCCGGAATTGACACCCACGACCAAATCAGCTATGAAAGAGTCTTCAGTCTCCCCGCTCCTGTGCGAGACGACTGCAGTCCACCCCGCATCGTAGGCAGTCTTTATAGCATCCAGGGTCTCGCTTACACTTCCTATCTGGTTCAGCTTTATAAGCACGGAGTTTGCAGCCCCCTTCTCAATACCTTGCCTTATCCTCTTGGCATTGGTTACCAGAAGGTCGTCACCAACTATCTGGATGCTACTTCCTATTTTTTCAACAAGCTCTACCCAGCCATCCCAGTCGTCCTCCGCCATCCCATCTTCTAGGGATATTATCGGATAGCTACCTGCGAGGTCTGCCCAGAAATCGACCATCTCGCCCGACGACATTTTCTTCTTGCCCACCGTATAAAAACCGTCCTTGAAGAACTCAGAAGATGCCGGATCGAGTGCGAATTTTATCTCTTTTGTAGTGTAACCCGCGTTTTCCACAGCCTTCTCCATAATCGACAGCCTGTCTCCTACATTTTGTATGGGTGGCACGAAGCCGCCCTCATCCCCGACGAGCGTCCCGCGCGCCCCGAATTCTTTCTTGAGCAGTTTTGCCAGGTGGTGGTAAGTCTCTGCAGCCATGCGCAGCGCCTCCTTGAAATTCTTGGCGCCGACTGGCATTATCATATGCTCCTGCGGGTCGTTCTCCATACCTGCATGCTTGCCCCCGTTTATGACGTTGAGCTGCGGGGTGGGGAGTGTATTCGGCGAAACTCCAAAGAGCTTCCCGATGTATTCATAGAGTAAAAACCCCTCGCTCGCAGCAGCGGCTTGGCAGGCTGCCATTGACACGGGCAGAACAGCATTTGCGCCCAGCCTGTCCTTGTTCTCCGTGCCGTCGAGCTCAATCATAATGGAATCCAAATTCCTTTGATCAGAAGCGTCTGCTCCAATTAGTTTTGGCGCGATTATCTTATTAACGTTATCCACTGCCTTTTGGGTGCCTTTGCCCATGTACCTGTTGTCCTTGTCCCTGAGTTCAAGAGCCTCGTGGATGCCCGCGGATGCCCCGCTCGGCACCATAGCCCTGAAAAGGCCGTCTTCTGTAGTCAAATCCACCTCGACCGTGGGGTTGCCCCTCGAGTCCAAAACTTCCCTTGCAGTAATTGCCTTGATTGTAGCCATTTTCTTTTTGTTATAATAATTTAGAAACAAGCTCTCTGGCCGCAGCCGCCATGTCGTTGGCCCCGTAGATCCCCCTGCCGACAATCGCGTGCCATCTCTCGCCGGCAGCTTTCGCCGACTCGGTTATTTCACCGCCCTGTGCCACAAGGCCCGGGGAGTAGAAAACAGGCTTGCAGCCTTTGAGAAGCCCTGCATATTCCCTTATTTTATCTGGCTTGTTGCCGGGAACGACAAAATCGCGTATGCCCGCATCCTTTGCAATAGTATAAATCTTTTCAATCGAAGCATCGTCTATCCATCCTCCGCTAGATTTGGTGTAACCTGGGTGTGTCATCTCGCCCCCGACAATCACGCCCAGTTTCTCGTCCTTGCATACATTTATCCATGCTCTTTCTGTCTCGGGGCCTGCTTGGGGGAAGAGGATTACGGCATCGACTCCAGCATCCTTGCAAGTCTTGGCAAAGAGCTCACCCGTATGGGGTGTGTCTGTGGCAGCCTTCTGATGGTCGTAGATTATTGGCAGCTTAGTCCATTCGTGTATTGACTCGCAGATGACGGGCAGCCCATACCTAAGGCCCAGCCCGAAGCCTATTTTATATGCGCCTATACCCTCTATGTCACATGTCGCATCGACCAATCTCTCCAAATCTTCGAGATAAACGACATCGCATGCCGGAATGACACTGCGATTGCGTTTGATTATACTTCCCATGTTAATTTATTTGACGCTACCATATAAATACTTTAACAGTATATGTCTACATAAGCGATTTAAGATGAAAAGACCGATTACTCCGGGACCCAAGAGGGTCGTAGGCAGCAGGGCCAGGGGACTCAAGAACGTAGTCCCGTTCGGGGCAGAGGCTGATCGCGCAGCCCGCAGGGGGGATAAGGCGAGCACATTATCTTTGATGCAAAAAAGCCGAACAAAGCTATTGGCAGACATGGAGCAGCTAAACCAGCTCCATAATGGAGAAAAAAATACCACACGTAGAAAGCAACTAATGAGGCAGATGAGAGTCGTAAATAACCGCCTTCTGGAGCTTGATTATCACCTTGAATAGTTCAGCTATATAAAAAATTAATTAAATGAAACTGACGCCCGTTTTCTCGCAGGATTTTGCATCTAATATCTACCTCCTCAAAGATGAAAAGAGCGCATTAATAGATGCCAGCATGTTCCCGGAAGGCCTAGAAACTCTGGATTATCTTATTTTGACACACTGCCACTTCGACCACACAGGTATGGCGAAAGAAATTCAAGAGAAGACGGGCTGCAAGATAATGATGAGCGAGGCAGAGTCAGAGTTCTTCGAAGCAGACCGCCCAGCCGCAAGCGCAGCGAAGTTCTTTGATTTTTCTCCTGACCTGGATTTCACAATAGACCGGAGACTCAAACCGGGGGACAAGATAGATCTTGGCGGCACAGGGCTTGAAGTGATTCTCACACCTGGCCACACGCCCGGTTCGATATCCCTTTACGAACCGGAAAACAAGTTGCTATTCAGCGGTGATACCGTGGTCGCTGAAGGTTTTGGGAGGTATGATCTCCTCGGCGGAGATCGCGAGGCTTTGAAAAAATCAATAGCGTCGCTCGCAAAACTGGATGTCAAAGAGATGTTCCCCGGCCACGGGCCTGCAAGAGAAGGGAATGTCGCCGCTTATCTTAATTCGATTGTAGTGTAGGCTGCCAGTGACCTGTCCTAATCACTATTCTTCTGAAAGCAGGCTCTCATAAATCTCTTCATGCGAGAGTGTTTTCCCGTCTTTCATGACGCGCATGGAGTCCGCGGATATCTCGTCGACCAAGGTGACTTTGCCATCAACCAGCCCGAACTCGACCTTCATATCGACCAGGTCCAAACCCTTGGCATCCAAATCCTGTGATATCAGCTGTGCAATTCGCTTCGTCAGCTCCCTGCCCCTCTCTAACTGCTCTCGCGTCATCAGCCCGAGAGTAACGATTGCATCGTCGTTTATAAGGGGGTCCCCTCTTTCATCATCCTTAAGGGTTACTTCTACCAAGTAGTCCAAGTCCTGCATCTCTTTGGCGTACTTTTTGTAGCGCCTTAAAAAGCTGCCGTATGCGGATTTGCGGCAGACGAACTCAAGGCCGCCTGTCGGGTCCATGCCCCTTCCCGGGAGCTCAGCCTCCCTGGCTTCCATCCTGCCGTTCTCTAAATCGACGGAGACTATGTGCGAAGGTATGTCTTCCTTCTTGAGCAGCTCGTAAAAGTAGTTGGTTAGCGCGAGCGACATCCTGCCTTTGCCCTTAATCTGGCCAATGACCGTGTTACAGCCAGGGTCTACCCTATCACCCTCGCCTGTCACGTCGTCTTTGAAGACGAAGAGCAGGTTGCCGTTCTCCAACCTGTAGATATCCTTTGTTTTGCCTGTGTATACTTTCTGAGATTCGTCCATTTTTCCAATGATTTTCGACTACTTGTATTTAGTTAGTATATTATAAAAGCAATTGGTCATTCATTGACTAAACCTATTTCATCCCCTTCTCGGATGTCCATAAACACTTCTAGACCTGTTTTGACTTCCCCTATAATAGCAACCTCGCTCACCGGCTGCGTCCTGCCGTAGAACACGCAGAAGCATCTCCCCGGCGGCCAGTAGGCTACGTCGCCTTGGCTCACTCTCGCGGTCATCAGTCTTATGTCCTCAGCTTTCAGTGCCACTGGAATCTCAAAGTAGAGCTCCTCCTGCCAGCACTGCGCGACTCCCTTGATCGGCAGTGCAACCTTCACGGCATTGGCCGCTTCGCTACTGTTCAATTCAATCTCAGACACAAAGTCCCCTGACCTGAGCTTCACAGTACCTCCCTGATATTGAATGACCTCAGCCAGTCAAGATCGTTCTTGTAGAAAGTCCTAAGGTCATCCAGCCCCATCTTCAGCATAAGCGGCCTCTCCAAGCCAAGCCCCCATGCAAGAACCGGGACATCCTTGCCAAGCAGCGGCTTGACTACTTCTGGCCTGAATATGCCCGAGCCGCCCAGCTCCACCCACTCTTTCTTCTCTTCAAAATACACTTCGGGCTCGCAGCTCATCTCAGTGTAGGGGAAGTAGGCAGGCCTAAATCTCACCTTCTTGAAGCCCAGCTTGTTGTAGAATTCTTTGAGATACCATAGGAGGTTCCTAAAGTTCACATCCTCGCCGATGACTATGCCCTCTACTTGGTGAAACTCTGCCAGGTGTTTGTAGTCAAGAGTCTCATTCCTGAAGACACGCCCGATAGAGAATGTCTTTGAGGGTATCTCTGCGTTTCTCAGACTGCGTGCCGACACCGCGGTGGTGTGCGTTCTCAAAACGGACTGCATTGCGACTTTCGGGTCCCACTTATATTGCCAGCCGCGCGAGCCGATGCCGCCGCCATCCTCATGCATGCCCTTCACTTGGGTATGTTGGCTGGGAAGATCATGCTTGATATCTTCTATGTAGAATGTGTCTGCCATCTCCCTTGCGGGGTGGTCCTGCGGCTGGAAGAGGGCATCGAAATTCCAAAATGCACTCTCTACGAAATTGCCCCCTGCCTCGTTGAAGCCCATCTCGAGGAATATCCTCCTTATCTTCTCGACTGCTATCTTCAGGGGATGCAGCTTGGCGGGCCAGACCCCCTCAGCCTCTCTAATGCCATACTCCCTGAATTTTTTACCCTTCCATGAGCCGCTCTTGAGCATCTCATGCGTGAGCGATGAAATCCCAGAGTCGCCGCTGGCCGGTTTTTTCAGTAACTCTCTTCCTTTGGGCGTCAGCTCTGCTTCAATGAGTTTGATTTCCCTGATTTCAATATTGCCCTGCCGTCTGGAAAGCAGTTCAATGGCATCCTCATAATCTCTTAGCTCGCTTCTCTTCTTATTGCCCCCGGCTAGTAGCTCCAGCAGCTCTTGGTCTTTGCCCTTATCTGCTTTTTTGCCTGCTTCGGTTATAACAAGTTTTCCATTTTCTATACCTGCCCAGCCTTTCTTTTTTAGCCACATGACTACTATGGGAGTCTCTTTGTCAAATTCGCTTACTGGAACTGGGCCTTTCTTAACCCTTTCCAAGGCCCTGGCCTCGGGTAGCCCTTCCTTAGCGTAAAGCATACCCTCATCACCCAATGAGATTATTTCATCACGACTTTCGGAGAGCTTTACAAGCCCCTCTTTGGCGAGGCCCTGTGCAGCCGAATACGTGCCGTCGCCCAGCCCTAACTCTCTCCCAGCCTCTTGAAGGGATTTCTTTTCCAAGAGCCTTAAAAGCCGCAGTTCAGTCTCCGAAGCCATCGCTAAGAATTAGCAGAGGGCAGGTAAAAAACGTATAAGTAACATACAACTGAATCAGTCCCAATTCTAAAACACATTGCAATAGTTGAAGTTATACGTTACTCGTATAACACAACCACCCCCGTCACTTCCCCTATTGTTGCATGTTTTAAAGCTTTTTTAGCTTTTAATTTTGAATAAAGGCGCTGTGTTATACGGGGGCGACATACCGCGACGTTTGCGAGATGTTTCCCGAATCACACTAAATTCTAAAGGGTGGAAAATGAGAAAAATAATAAAGAGTGCGCTCGACAAGAACTCGACGCGCTTCGAGGGTGGAGAACTGAGCGAAGTTGACCAGCAGCTGATGAAGCTGATTGACGGTCTAAAGACTTCTATAAAGGTAGTGGGCGTAGGCGGCGCGGGATGCAACACAGTCACGCGATTGTCTGAAATGGGCATAGATGGCTCCGAGACCATTACGATGAACACGGATGCGCAGGACTTGCTTTATGCCGTGTCAGACAAGAAGGTGCTTCTGGGCGCAGAGCTCACAGGCGGATTGGGCGCTGGTGCAGATCCCGCAGTGGGCGAAAGCGCGGCCAAAGAAAATCTGGATGAGATCGCGACAGCATTACAGGGTAGCGACCTGACATTCATCACCTGTGGTTTGGGTGGTGGCACAGGTTCCGGCGCAGCCCCAATAGTCGCCGAGGTGGCAAAGGATTCTGGGTCGGTGACTGTTGCAGTAGTCACTCTACCATTTACCGTAGAGGGAAAGACCCGCTGGCAGAATGCCGAGCAGGGTCTTGCGAAACTAAGGAAGAACACGGATACGGTAATTGTAATACCAAACGACAAGCTTTTGCAGATAGTCCCTGATCTGCCCCTCAATGCGGCGTTCAAGGTTTCTGATGAGCTCTTGTCCAATTCGATAAGGGGCACGACCGAGATGGTCACCAAGCCCGGTCTTGTCAACCTGGACTTCGCAGACCTGAGGACTGTTCTTGCCAATGGTGGGACTGCTGTAATAGGCATGGGTGAATCAACAAGCGAGACCTTCTCGGAAAACAGGGCCATCGAGGCTATCGAGGAAGCACTGCAATCTCCGCTGCTTGACATAGACGTCTCGACGGCAGACCGCGCGCTCGTCAACGTCATCGGCGGGCCTGACATGACCTTGCAGGAAGCCGAAGCCGCAGTCGAGTATCTCTCAGGCAAGATAAGCCACGATTCCAACATCCTATGGGGTGCGCAGGTAGATGAGAACCTCGGCAAGAATGTGGTCAAGGTGATGCTGGTGGTCAGCGGAGTTAAGTCCGTGTCCGAGCTGACGGCGGGCTCGCCCCTCGGCGCCAAGCAGAAGATCGACCTGGATGTCGAGTACATATAAGAAAAACACGGGGGCCAACCCCCCACTTTTTTCTTTTTTTATTATATTTTTTCTTCTGTCCGATACTTTTCTATAATCTCGCCTATTTTTATACCCATAAGCTCTAAATTCCCGCTCTTACTGGTTTAGGGCTAACTAAGAAAAGGGCATTTGCCCTTAATGTAAAATGACAGGGACATCCACGTTCTCAATACTCAGGCGTTTTCCAAGCGAAGCTTCGCGCATACTAAAGCTATCAAAGAAGCCCACGCGTTCGGAGTTCGACGATGTTGCGAAGGTAACGGGCCTTGGAATAGTAATCTTGGGCGTACTTGGTTTGGTTTTTGTGCTTGTTCGAGCCTTCCTCGAAGGGAAGTTCGCATGAAATCCTTGGCAAGATAATTGAACAGAATAAATAACTATAACAAATAAAATGGACGAAACCCACTTCTATCTCTTGAGGACGACGACGACGCAGGAAGACGCCGTAGTTGATATGCTATACCAGAAGGCTGTTACGGAGCCAGACTCCGGAGTATACGGCTTATTCCACCCCGCCCTCATAAAGGGATACGTCTTCATGGAAGCAAGAGATCTTGGTGATGCCATACAGCTAGTCCAGGGTGTCCCTCATACGAAGGGTTTTGTAAAAGGCGAAGTGGATTTCGAGAAAGAGGTCAAGCCTCTTCTGCAGCCCAAATCAAGTGTTTTGGACGTGAAGAAGGGTGATATGGTGGAGCTAATAGCCGGTCCGTTTAAGGGCGAGAAAGCCAAGGTCATACGTGTTGACGATAACAAGGAAGAAGTAACAGTCGAGCTTATCGAGGCGACTGTCCCTATCCCCGTGACTGCAAAGGGCATGCACATAAAGGTATTCGACCGGGTTACCCAGGAGGCTGCCGAGCAAAGCCGCCAAAAGGAGCGTGAAGAGCGGCGCCCGAGCAACAGCCCCTTCATAGGCGACGGTCCATTGCCCGCACTTAGGGTGGATGATTCCGAAGAGCCGGACGAGCCTGAAATAAAAGAGAAACCCAAGCCCAAAAAGATAGTATTGGGTGCTTCCGAGGGCGCAAAAGGCGAAAAGCCTGCAGAACCCGAAACAACCAAAGGGCATTCTGAAAAAGATTCTCCAGGCGATGAAGTCGAGGAAGACTACGATGAAAAGGCCGCAGAGGAAGAAGATGCCAATTATTTCGCAGGTGACGACGATGATCCCGAAGAGATAGTCGGAAAAAAGGCAAAATAATTTAAATAGCTTTACTCTCTAACTAGCGAGCATACGATGGCACAGACAATAAAGGTCTTGGTTGAAGCAGGAAAGGCGAATGCAGGTCCCCCTTTAGGTCCTGCTCTTGGTCCTACAGGGATTAATGTAGGCCAGGTGGTAGCCCAGATAAATGAAAAGACCAAGGCGTTTGCCGGCATGAAGCTGCCTGTTGAAGTCATCATAGGCAAGGACAACAGCGTAGAGATAAAAACAGGTTCTCCTCCCGTCTCTCAGATGATATTAAAGGAATTAAATCTTCAGAAGCTTTCGGGTAATCCCAAGTTAGAAAAAGTCGGTAACCTCTCTATCGAACAGGTCATCAAGCTAGCACAGGCAAAGCTGGACTCACTTAACTGCCTCCAGATGAAGAGCGCAGTCAAGACTATGATAGGCACTTGCGTTTCAATAGGCGTTCTTGTAGAGGGTATGGAACCTGCCGATGCAATAAAAGCAGTCAACGAAGGCAGGTTTGACACTGAGATTAATGAAGGGCGCACAGAGATGTCATCTGAGAAGAAGGCTCTTATGGCCCAGGAACTCACAGATAGGAAAGCTGAACTGGCCAAGGAAATGGCGGATCTCAAGGCTGAAGAAGAGAAAGAGAAGCCCACTGCCGCAGTCGTAGATGCAGAAGGCAAGGCGAGCGAAGAAGCCAAAGACGGCGATGCCAAGGAAGGCGAGAAGAAGGAATCAAGCCTGGATCGGAAAGCAGGAGACAAGAAGGGCGAGAAGCCGGGCGAGCATAAGTAGGCCCGCAAACATCTTTACTCGTTTTTATACCTGATGTTTCAAACTTACCGCACTGCCTTTGCGAAACCCTCAGGTTTCATGCAGTAGTTCACAATGAACGACCAAGATGTTCTGAAAGTACTTCCAGAAGTAAGAAAGGGTGAAAAGCGCAAGTTTACCCAGTCCATTGATGTAGTTTTCAATCTACAGAATATAGATTTCAAGAACCCCAATAACCGCATTGATATAAAAGTTACTTTGCCAGCCGGCAGAGGAAAAACGCTTAAGGTAGGACTTTTCGGCGACACCGATTTCCTGAGCAAGGCCAAGTCGGCCGACCTCAAAATAACTGACAAGGAGATTAAGAAAAGCCCAAAAGAGATGCGGAAGATTGCAGAGTCTATGGATTTCTTTATTGCACAAGCCACTCTCATGGTGGAGATCGGCAAGACATGGGGTAAATACCTTTCCACGAGGGGTAAGATGCCACAGCCTCTCCCCCCCGCGGCAGATCCAACACCTATGATAACAAGGCTTAAAAATACCGTAGTCCTCAAGAGCAAGGGCAATACACCCCAAACCCTATCTTGCTCGATTGGCATGGAAAGCCAGAAGGACGAGGAGATAGCAAAGAATGTAGTCGCAGTATACAATGCATTGATGGAGAAGCTACCTTCCAAAGAAAACAATCTCAAATCATTTTTCATAAAGACGACCATGGGATCGCCCCTAAAACTGTAAAATGCCTGCTAAGTGGAAATTCAAGGAAGTCGAAGAGCTGACGAAGCTTGTAAAGGAAAGCCCTGTGGTGGCCATAGCCAACATAACGGGACTTCCATCAAAGCAGATGCAGCAGATTCGTGCGAAGCTCCACGGCCAATTGATTATGAAGGTAGTCAAGAACAGGCTGGCTGCTATGGCTTTCGAAAAGGCGGGTGTAAAGGGTATAAAAGACCTGGAGTCAAAAATAGACGGCCCGACTGCACTCATCTTTTCAAAAGAGAACCCATTCAAGCTTTACCAGCAGTTTAAGTCTAGCAGGGCAAAGGCTCCTGCAAAGGGCGGGCAGACTGCGCCGCACGATATAGTAGTCCCCGCAGGGGATACTCCCTTTAAGCCCGGCCCGATAATCGGGGACCTTCAGGCAGTGGGCATAAAGGCTAAGATACAGGGCCCCATAATTGCAGTAATACAAGATTCTCCCGTCATCAAAGAGGGTGAGAAGTTCTCTGCACAGCTTGCCAGTGTTTTGGCACAGTTGGAAATATTGCCAATGGAGATTGGCGTAAATGTAATTGCAGTTTTAGAGGATGGTATAGTTTATGGCTCGGATGTTCTTGATGTAAGCGTCGAAGACACGATCGCAAACATTGCAAAGGCTCACCAGAGTGCTGTGAACCTAGCGGTTGAAACAGGCTACCCGACGAAGGAGACTATCGAGATAATGATAGCTAAAGCGGCCAGAAGCGCCAGGAACTTGGCTATTGAGGCTGAGATTTACAATAAGGGTACTGTAGATTACTTCCTTTCAAAGGGCGATCGCGAGGCAAAGAGCCTTGCCTCGGAGGCCGGTTACGTCCCCGGAGCGAAGCCAGTCGAGGAAAAGAAAGAAAAGACAGAAGCTGAAGCTCCTGCCGCAGAGGAAAAAAAGGACGAAGCACCTTCTGTAGACAAATCCGCTGACCAAGAATCCAAAGAGGGCGAGGCTCTTGCAGACGATGCACATGCCGAGCAGGAGGAAAACGCAGAGGAGAAGCTGATAGAAGAGGCAGACCCACTCGTTGATGCGCCGAAAGAAGAGCCCAAGGCCGACGCCAAGGAATCAAGTTAAAAGGTAATTTTACCTTCAATTTAAAACAAAACAATAAAAATGGAATACGTATATGGAGCGTTGCTCCTACATTCTGCGGGCCAGAAGGTCGACGAGGCATCCATGAAAAAGGTTATGGAGGCTTCAGGTGCGAAGGTCGACGACGCCAAGGTCAAAGCGCTAGTCGCGAGCCTTGACGGCGTCAACATCGAGGAAGCTATCGCAAAGTCCGCAGCTGTCGCTGTTGCAGCACCTGCTGCAGCACCAGCAGCCGCCGAGGCTGCGCCAGCTGCCGATGATAAGCCTTCCGAGGCAGACCAGGCAAAAGCAGAAGAGGAAGCAGCCGAAGGATTAGGCGCACTTTTCGGATAAATGAGAACACGAAGCTCTTCGGAGCTTCGTTCTCTAACTTATTCTTATTAGCTTAGCTTGGGGTTTATCCTTTGTTACTATTCTCCTAGGATTTTTAATTCCTAAATCTAGCCATAAACTCATTATAATCAATATCCAATTGCTTTAGTATTGACTTTACAAGTTTACCGGAGAGCTCTTCATAATATGGTATCACCGTCATCCCATTTGGTGAAGAATAGAGTGCATGCGAACCCTTGCCTTCCCTAATGTACTTTACGAAGAACTCTTTAAGCAACAGGGAGACGAACCTTCTTCGCTTAATGGGTTTCATGCGGCTACTTCAAGAACTAACTTAGATTTCTTGGACTGGTATTTCTCTTCGAGAACCAATTCAAGGGCTTCCTTGATGTTCTTAATACACTCATCAATTGTTTTGCCCTGGCTGATTGCTTCGGGATGCTCAGTGCACTGGACTACCAACCAATCGCTGTCCGGATCCTTCTCTATGCTTATGTGATAATCATCCATCGTTAGTATTGAACGTTAAGGGAGAAAAACTTTTCTTTCCAATAATTCAACTTAGCCTATGCACGGAAGATTCAAAGGCAAGGTCTCCATCAAAGACCTTGACGACTTTGTGGCAGAGAACAAGGAAGCCTGGGATGGCAGGCTCATTCGCGGGCTTAAGTGATTTTTATTAGCCTAAGCTTTAATCTAACGCATAAAGCTTATCCAAAATGAAAAACGAACTTCAGCCCCCGGTAAATCCCTTCCAGAGCAAGGAGTTTATGGTGCGCGCCGAGAAGGCCCAGCCGCTGATGACCCTCGAGTACCTCAATTCCTGGGGCAACGAGTTCATGTTCATCTTCCTGCTGATGGCGTCCGCCTTCCTGCTGCTAATGGTAAACCAGTTCTCATCATCGATGCCGGAGACGGTGCCCACGATATTGGGCATAGACGTCCCGTCCTACTGGGGCACGACCGTGCCGATATTCATCCTGATAGTAGTGGCCATAGGACTTGCGATATACTATAACATGAGGAGGAGGTATATCGAGAGTATGATGTACTTCTTCTACCAGAAGATGGCCGAGAACGAGCTGGCCGAGAAGCATGAGAAGAAAAAATAACTCTCACGCCTGTCCGGGTTTTTAGCATGGTCGGCACATTAGCTGGCTTTAGACCGAGGGATGGGAAACCCTTTTAAGATGCCACGCCCACAGAAGGGGGATGAGGGTAAAGTTGCCCCCAGCACAGGCACAGACTTATTTAGGGAAAGGCTCTACGGCGAGCTCACCACCCCCGAGGCTGCTGCAGAGGCCCTCAAGGAGAAGCAGTCCAAGCAGAAGAAAGGGGGTTTCTTTGGACACGAGAATTTTTACTTCTGGCTTTATTCTTTCACGCAGAAGCATTTCGTGAAGAAGAAGAAAGAAGGGTTTGTGACTCCCGAGGAAGAGGACAAAGGGAAAAAGAAAAAGAAGAAAAAACCCATAATCTCAAAGGGGCACCAAGAGGCGATTGACTTCATGGGCTGGGAAGTAGACCCCAGAGTAATAGCTTCCGTGCCTCTCGCTGCGGGGGTTCTGGGTCTAGTCATAGGCCTTTTGATTGCAGGCATTGGCGCTTTCTTTGTATTGACTCCCCCTGCGGTTGCTGAACCATTCTGCGGGGATGGCATATGCCAAGAACTAGCAGGAGAGACTAGGACTAATTGTCCGGAAGACTGTGTAGAGCGGGGCAGTAGGTCCGTAGTCTATGACAAATCTGCCCCCGGCGTGAACCCCATTTTTCTCATAATATTAATGACAGTCCCGCTTATCCTTTTCGTATTGATGTTCTTCTATGCATTGAAATACCCGATAAACGCCGCCGAATCCGAGAAGATGCGTGCGTTGACATACGTCCCTGAGATAATGAATTACCTCATCATGAAGATGAGGCTGCAGCCTAATTTGGAAACAGCAGTCGAGTTCGCGTCAGAGCACGGCGAAGGCAGAATCGCCGAGGAGTTCCGTGAGCTCCTTTGGAGGACCAAGATCGGCCAGTTCAGCAGCGTTGAAGAGGGCCTTGATGACATGGCTTACAGGTGGGAGCCGTACAGCGAAGACTTCAAGCATGCGATAACCCTCATACGCGCATCAGTTCTCATACCTAACGACGCCGAGCGAAACGCCCTATATGACAAGACACTCGACGACCTTTTGGGCTCCACAAAAGAAAAGATGGAGAAGTATGCCCGCTCTATGAAGCAGCCGTCCATGTATCTATTCTACATAGCAATACTCCTCCCATTGATGATGCTTATTATGTTGCCTGTCGCGGCTGCATTCGCAAAACAGGCCATCGCGACAAAGGAAGTCCTGATACTGCTTTATGTCATAGCCTTCCCAATGGCAACCTACCTCTATGCCCGCAGCATATTAGGAAAGCGCCCGGGTGGATATGTCCCACCCCTGATTTCAGACGATCATCCCGAATTACCTAAAAAAGGTACGACCTTCGTAGCCGGAATGAAGCTCCCCGTAGTCCCGATAGCCATATTCTTATTGGTGGCAATAATAGTGGGTGGTTATTTCCTCGAAGAGTCGATACAGTACTCTGAACAGTACTTAAGTGATCAAAAGGAGATATATGGAAGGGATCTGGAACAGCCGGTTTTGATGCAATTTTACATACCTCTTGCAATTGCTGGCTCGGTAGGGTTCTACCTTTATGGCAGGTCGGTGGATAAGAAAAGGATACAAGACAAGATAATCCGCATGGAGGATGATTTCAAGGATTCGATGTATCTCATGGCCAGCCGCCTGGGAGAGAAAAAGCCTCTTGAAGACTGTCTGGGTTATGTGAGGAGATTCATGCCGGAAAGCAAGGTTGCCACGGAACTCTTTGAAAACATACAGCGCAACATCATGGTTTTAGGCCTTACCTTGCGAACAGCCATTTTTGATCCGGTCTATGGTGCAATGCGAAATACACCCTCCCGGCTCATGAACAGCGCATTCAAGATAATGGTGGATTCTATAGAGCTGGGCCCGGAGGTGGCATCTTACTCCCTAATGGCGGTTTCAGAGCAGATAAGAAACGTCCAGAAAATTAACGATTTAATGAGGAAACTTCTTGACGAGGTCACAAGCATGATGAGCTCGATGGCGACTTTCATCGGCCCGGTTATACTGGGTATGATTGCGTCCCTTCAGGAAGTTATCGTCGGCGTGGTACCGGAATCGTCAGAGTCTGGAGCATCCTCCTCTATGGGGGGTTTTCTTGGCGGGGGCTCTGAGCAGGTGAGCATAAAAGAACTCATGGCAAGCACACTGGAATTCCAGTTCATTATCGCCATATATATATTCTTACTGGCTATAATCCTGTCGTATTTCACAGGAAAAGTAAAGTACGGCAACGACCGGAACGCAATATTCCTTCTCATGGGCAAGACTCTGCCCGTTGCAGTGATTGTCTTCTCATTCGCAATACTCGCCGGCCAGATGCTGATGGGCGGCTTGAAATAGTTACCCTTCATTGATATGGGTATTATGAGCAAATTCCGTGTTTTTATAAACGTAGGCATTAAATAAAACAATTAACCCTACACGGGAGTAAAAATGAACCCAATCGGAAAAAAAGGACAAAGCGACACATTTAAGCTGCTTATAGCCGCAGTTGTCGCCATGGCGATATTAGCTATTGTGACTGCAATTCTGACGCAGATAGACGTTGGAGCATTCGACTGTGTGGACAGCCCCCTCAATGAGCTGACTACCCAGATAACGCAAGCTAAAACAGGCATAGAGCGTATGACTGCAAAGCTCTGCCTGAAAGAGGGAGAAGGCTTTGGTGCCGAGACCCTGCAGGGCAGGATAGCCGGGATAAACACGATAACCTTCCAATGTATGCCCAATGCAGCAGTATGTAGCTCGGGCGGCCCTCTTAGTGTGGAGTCTGGCTTCTTGAGGGCTACGAGCGACAAGGCACAGTTTGCCGCACTTATAAATTGCATCAAAGCAGGCGGCGGCACAGGTGACTTTGACTGCACTATACAAATAAGAAGCCCGCTGGAGAACTAAGCACGCGCCCGCAAGGGCGTTTCATTATTATGGAAAACAAGAAGGGGCAGGGGGAAAGCCTGATAAAGCTTTTGGTTGTGGCGATAATAGCAATCATTGCCATTGCCCTAGCCAAAAGCTACTTCAGGGAATCCGCGAGGGTCACGCAAAGGACTGTAGAGGAGGTGTTCAATCCCGCGGGTGCGATGATAAGTGATGCTTGGCTACAGCCCTTTGCCAAGTCCTTGACTACTTCTACTTTCACCCAAGATGAGACCTAAGGGGTCGCTGGGAGGCCCCTTCCAGCTTCTTATAAACGTGGTCGTGCTCGGAATGGCGATGACCATAGGCTTCTATCTTTTCGACAATGTGCAGTGCTGGAAGTGCAACACCCTTTTGGATACCGAACTCACGAACCTTAGGGAGAGTATTGCAAGCGTCGGCAAGGGTGATGTAAACAGCCAAAAGCATTATATGGTTAAGATGGAAGAGCTTGGCAATTGTGCCAAAGCCATATACATAAGAAAAATAAGCACGGATGATGGCCTTAGCTGCAGGTCCATATGTCCCAACCATCCCAATAATTGCTGGGTCATGTACTCTGAGCGCCTCTGCGGAGAAACCGTGTCCCCCTTTGTGTGTATAGACATAAGCGGCGATATGAACATTGTAACAGATATTTTACCCCCTGTCTCTGATGATACTGGTATGGTGCTTCAAGACCAATGGTACATAGGTTCGTCTACTCCCCTCTCGATAATTAAGACCGGTGTCGATACAATAAAACTAGACAGAATATGACCCGAATCATTAAAAATAAAAAGGGCATATATGAGTATCTTCTCACCAAGGTAGTTATGCTCGCCTTTATCATGGCCCTAGTGTCCGTATTCCAGGTGATGCTCAGCGACGCGCAACAGAGCAGCGCGCGCGAAATCGTACAGGCAGAAGCGACTCGGATTTCCAAACAGATAGACGATGCAATAGGCTTTAAGGGCGTCAGTAATACAATAACTATTCATTTGAAAAGGGGTCTACAAATAGGGCGCGATTATGTCTCATATGAATTCAAGATAACCGATGAAGGCATAGTGGTATTGGATGTGCTGGATTACCCGTATCGCGGAAGTAGTGGAATCGCCAAGTTTGGCATAGGGCTTAGCCGCATCCGGGGCCAGCCACATATAAGTTGCACCACCAACCAGGTCGACTCGGGCGTATCGCTCAAAATAGACAAAGAAAGCAGCTACAGATACGATCCCCACACAGAAAAACTTTATTTAGATGTAAATGTAAAAATAGATGCAAGCGACTATTGCCATGATTTTATGGAATTTGAGCAGAGTTTCTGCGAATCGGGATGCGACTAAAGAATAAGAAGGGACAGGGGAGCTTTCTGAGCGGTGATTTACCATCGATAATGATGATAGTGGTCAGCATAGGATTTTTCCTATCCTCTGTTTATATGGCAAATAGCCAGTTTAACTCAAGCAAGGATGAGCTGAATATGAAAGCCGCCCTTGTAGACGCTTCATCCATCTTCCTCAAGGAAAACGCGAAGATAAGGCCTTCTGACATAAGCCCGCGTTCTGAATTTTGGTCTCTGCAGATGGCTAAGCTG
Source organism: uncultured archaeon (assembly GCA_964391885.1). GTDB lineage: Archaea > Altiarchaeota > Altiarchaeia > JAFGQM01 > JAFGQM01 > CAYMNU01. The sequence goes on from CAYMNU010000068.1 coordinate 44,337, forward strand.
GAAAACACATATGGTGTTCAGATACATGCGAAGATTCGAGCCTTCGACGGACCAAGCTGTATTGATGCTTGCGACGACAAGAACAATCCCAATTGCTGCGCTTCCGGCGACCTGCCGCCGGACGGTTCTGACATCCTCTCAAAAAGGTTCCCGGTAGCCCTCAGGAGCGAGGGCAGTGATCTCGAGGTTTACCCCGCTTTAGTGAAAGTTACTGTTTACACACCTTTAAGATGATTGCCATAGGGCGAAAAGGCCAGACGGAAATAGTCGACGGGCTCATACTGCTGATGATAGCGGCCGTGTGTTCTGTAGTCCTGCTGAGCATATCTTCCGACTACGGTCGCCTACCTTCCGAGATATACGAAGAGAACTATGCACACAAACTCTCGCAAAACACCCTTCTCTCACTTTACCACATAACCTACCTTGACGACCCATCCTCCTCCTTCTACAGAAAGTCCATCATGGTTGCAGTCTCCAATGAGCTTTCTAGTAAAACTCATCCTGAGAACACCAAATTGCAGCAAACAGGCAACGAGGCCGGCGGCATGATAGAAGATTTGCTCGACCTATATTACTCTGAGCTGGGCTGGCATTTCATGTTTGCATTGATGCAAGATAATAATATAATCGACGATTCAGTGATTTCCAGTGACAATGACGTAATTAGTGATTCGACCTTCCGGCAGAAGGCCGGCAACCCTTACTGCTCCAGCGCAGCGCTGACTTACACAAACACCGGTGAATGTAAACCGGGCGGATC
>CAYMNU010000069.1:0-30194 GCA_964391885.1 uncultured archaeon
AGTCCACCTGACTGCAGCACGAACATTCCTCACTGGCTGCTCGGCTGGTTCTAGCTCGGAATGCAGGCTTGCCCAGTACTACGCAGGCAGGGCGTCAGAAATAGCGGCTTCTGCAAGAAGCCTTATTTAGCTCTAGGATTTCCCGGCGAGCTGTATATCGTCAGTGGTAATGGTTTTCCTGCCCGCATGCTTGGCAAGGGCTATCGCATCTTCAGTAACTTCTTCAGCCCTTTTCTTGAGCATGTTCGAGAGGGCAACTACGGCATCAGGGCTTATTCTCTCGGCTCCCGCATCTCTCATTATTCTTTCAATCGGGGCTAACGGCAATTCCATAGCATTATTTGCCTTTTAGAATAAAAAAGCTCAAATTATCGGCTATGCTATCAAAAGAATACCTCAGAAAAGAGTTTGGCAGGAACTGGAAGGAGCATTATGAAGTGCCCATGTTCCGCGAGCAGGGCTATACGCGCAGTATTTGCTCTAAATGCGGAAAGCCCTTTTGGACCTGTGACCCAGACAGGCAAAGCTGCGCTGACTCGACATGCCAGGACTATGAGTTCATAAACAATACTATAACAAGCGGCAAGTGGGATTACATCGAGACATGGGAGAAATTCAAAAAATTCTTCGAGAAGAACGGCCATACGCCTATACCGCGATACCCCGTCGTGGACCGATGGAGGCCTGACCTCTATTTCACAATCGCGTCCATACAGGACTTTCAGCGCCTTGACAACAACAATCTGAGCTTCGTATATCCTGCCAACCCCCTTATAGTCCCGCAAGTCTGCTTAAGATTCCCTGACATCCAAAACGTGGGCGTCACTGGCAGGCATCTCACCTCATTCGTCATGAGCGGCCAGCACGCATTCGGCCATCCGCAGGAGAAAAACGCATACTTCAAGGACCGCTGCCTTGAGCTGAATTTCGAGTTCCTGCACAAGGAAATGGGCATCCCCCGCGAAGAGCTGGTCTACCAGGAGGATATCTGGGCGATGCCGGATTTCTCAGCATTCGGGCCCTGCATGGAAACGTTCTCACAGGGCCTGGAGTTGGTCAACAGCGTCTTTATGCAGTTCCAGAAGAGCGATGCAGGATTTAAAGAGCTGGACATGAAGGTGATTGATGTGGGCTGGGGCCATGAGCGGCTTGTTTGGTTTTCCAACGGGACTCCCGCCAGCTACGACTCCTTGTTCGGCAAGGTCACCCCTAAGCTGAAAAGCAAGGCTGGCCTCAATATCGACCAAGGCCTCTTTGACCGATACTCAAAGATTGCAGGCTCGCTCGACCTGGGCGAAGTCAAAGACATCTCGCTTGCCAAAAAGAAGGTCGCAGACAGCCTTGGCATCTCCGCCGCAGAGCTGCGCGAGGGCATCGAGCCCCTGCAGGCGCTCTACGCCATTGCCGACCACACGAGGACTCTTCTCTTCGCAATCACGGACGGGGGAATTCCATCCAACGTCGGCGGCGGATACAACCTGAGGGTAATACTAAGGAGGTCGCTTGGCTTCATTGACGAGTTCGACTTTGACTTCGATATCCCGGAAATCGCAGGCTGGCATGCGAAGTACCTGAAGCCGATGTTCCCCGAGCTGTCCACAGAGCTGGATAATTTTGAAAAGATACTAGGCCTGGAGAAAGAGAAATACGCAGAAACCAGAAAAAAGAATTCAGCTACCGTAGCCTCGCTTGTGGAGAGGGGCTCTGATTTCGACAACACACTCCTCTCGCAGCTCTACGAGTCGCAGGGCATCACCCCTGAGGAAATAAAGAAGCATGCTGACATTGAAATACCGAGCGATTTCTATGAGCGGATAACCGAAAAGCACTCGAGCCTTGCCGAAGAGGGCGAAGGCGGCAGGCTGATCGGAGATGTCTGCGCAACCGAAAATCTTTGTTATCTGGACGAGTTTGATTTCCATGCGACGGTGCTTAAAATAGTTGACGATTGCATCATTCTAGACAAAACCGCATTCTATCCAACAGGCGGAGGCCAGCAGCACGATACCGGGGAAATTGACGGTATCGCGGTTCTGGACGTAAGCAAGCAGGGCGAAGTCATACTCCATAAGGTCAAGGATGTGTCTAAATTTAAAATGGGGCAGCAGGTGCATGGAAAGGTGGATGAAACCCGCAGAAGGCAGCTGGCCCAGAACCATTCTGCGGTGCATCTCATAAACGGTGCCGCCCGAAAAGTCCTGGGCAGCCATGTTTGGCAGGCTGGCTCAGAGGTGCGCGAGGACAAGGCAAGGCTGGACATAACCCACTACTCCTCTCTGTCCAAGGAAGAGCTGAAGCGCATTGAAGACCTCGTTAACGCGAAGATAAAAGAGGCCATACCTATAGAGAAACCCGTCGTCGAGCGCGGCAGGGCCGAGCAGGACTACGGCTTCCGTGTCTACCAAGGCGGGGCCATCCCGCAGAAGGAACTAAGGATCATCAAGATGGCAGACTTTGACATCGAGGCCTGTGGTGGCACGCACTGCTCTAACACCAGCGAGCTAGGCCAGGTTAAGATACTCCGCTCCACAAAGGTGCAGGACGGCGTTGTCAGGCTGGAGTTCGTAGCGGGGAAAAAGGCTAAAGAGGCCGGCGAAGAGGCCAAGCTCTGCTTTACGGGCGCATTGGATTCGCTAAAGGGCATTGTGCCCGATAATCTCGTATCCTGCTACTCGGAGGAAGACATGAATAAAGCCGCTTCGATGCTTTCCGTCCAGGCATCCCAGCTCCCTGCAACGCTCGGCAGGTTCGCAACGGAGTGGAAATCCTATGGTGAGGGCATCAGAGAGTTCAGCGGTGAGGAAGCAGAAAGCGCCCTCGGAGATTCCAAAACCCTTTCCCAAGCCGCACAAACTCTTTTTTCCGAGTGGAAGAAGCGGCAGAAAGAGCTCAAAGAGCTAATCAACAGCCGCATACAGGAAGAGATAAAGCAGCTGCCAGCAGATAAGCCAAAGCTGCGCGGCATATTCTTCGGGATGAGAATGAAGGACCTTCAGGAAGATCCGAAGGCCCCATTGGAAAAAACAATGGAAAAGGCAAAGAAGATCATGGGGTAATCACACCCAGCCCTTCTTCCTGAAATAGGCGACCATCACCAGACCCAATAACAACATGATGCCCCAAACTGCATAATATGCCCATTCCACATGCAGTTCGGGCATGACATCGAAGTTCATTCCGTATATCCCGGCGATGAAAGTAAGCGGTATGAATATTGTGGCGATTATCGTAAGGACTTTCATGACCTCATTCATCCTGTTGCTTATGCTGGATAGATAGATATCAAGCATTCCAGAGACTGTATCCCTCATCGTTTCTATAGTGTCCATAACCTGTATGGTGTGGTCATATACGTCCCTCAGGTAAATATTTGTGGATTCTTTTATTATCTGGGAATCGCTCTTTTGCATGCTGTTGAGGACTTCGCGCAGGGGCCAGATGGACTTTCTTAATGTACCGAGCTCTCTCTTCAGGCGATACACCTTTTTCAGGGTTTTAGGGTTTGGATTCTCTATTAATTCGGTGTCCAGCTCTTCAATAGTCTCTCCGAGGCCCTCGAAAATGGTAAAATAATTATCGACTACTGCATCCATCAGCGCATATGCAAGGTAATCGCCGCCCTTCTTTCTGATTTTGCCCCTTGAACCCCTCAGCCGCTCGCGCACAGGCTCAAAAACATCCCCCTCCCGCTCTTGAAAGGTTATGACGAAGTTATCCCCTACAATCAGGCTCACCTGCTCTATGTCCACCTCGCCGCTGGTCTTGTTGTAAGAGGCCATTTTGAGGACTACAAAGAGATAGTCATCAAATTCTTCGTATTTGGTTCGTTGGTTTACACTGGCGATATCCTCAAGAACGAGTGGGTGGAGTCCGAAGTGCTTACCCGCCTTCTCAATAATGCTTATGTCATTTAATCCGGTTACATTCAGCCAAGTGACTGTGGGCCTCTCTTTGAAGGGGACGGACTCCTCGATTTTCTTAAGTTTTTTTTCCTGAATTGTCGCTTCGTTGTAGTCTAAGAGGTCTATCTGGCTTTGGACCCTTCGTTTCCCGGTATAAACAATAGTGCCTGGCGACGAGCCTGGTTTTTTGAGCATATTACAGAATCTAAAGAAAAGAATAAGAAAAATGGAGAGAGAAGGTTATGCCTTCTCCTCTTTCTCTCCCAATACCTTTGTGAGGGCGATTATCAGCAATACGACTACTGCCGTCACAATCACCGCGCTTACGGTCAGTTCCATCGCGGTCGCCTCCTCGCCAGGGCTCAAGCCCGCCAGCCACCTCACTATCGCATCTTTCCACACCCCACCGGCTACGAAACCGAAGGCCACTATCATCAGCTCAAGGCTTTTGGCCTTGGCCTGCTTCATCACAGTTGTTACGGCCATTTTGATTATCCCCTAAGGGGTATTCCACGGTTTATGGGAAGAAAAATACGCTTTAATTTATCCATAGGCTAATTATCCGCTTTCTATGGCATATGACTTCAGGTCAACGGAAAAGAAGTGGCAGGCCGAGTGGGCTAAAGCCAAGCTCTTCGAGCCCGAACCAAACAGCAAGCCTAAATACTACATCACGGTAGCCTATCCCTATCCTTCAGGCGGCATGCACATAGGCCATGCCCGCACCTACACGGTGCCTGACATCTTCGCCCGCTACAAGCGGATGAAAGGCTTTAATACGCTCTTTCCGATGGCGTGGCACGTGACAGGCACCCCCATAGTCGGCGCGGTGAAACGCCTCAAGGACGGCGAGGAAAAGCAGCTGCGAGTTTTAAAAGAGGTTTACGGCATGTCGGATGGCGAGCTTGCCAAGATCGACACGCCCATGGACTACGCCCGCTACTTTATAGAAAACCATTATGTGAAAGGCATGCAGGGCTTGGGTTATTCAATAGACTGGCGCAGGCAGTTTACTACTAATGATTTACACTACAACCAGTTTGTGACATGGCAGTACAACACCCTAAAGTCGCGGGATTTGGTCCGGGAGGGCAAACATCCCGTAAGATACTGTACCCAGTGCAAGAACCCTGTCACTGCGCATGACCTGCTGGAAGGGGAAAACGCCGAGATACAGGAGTGGACGTTGCTTAAGTTCAAACTTAAAGAAGACCCAAGACCCGAGACCGGGGACAGCAAGGAGCCGTGTTTCATAGTCGCAGCGACGCTCCGGCCGGAGACAATGCACGGCCAGACTAACATGTGGGTGAACCCCGATGTTGAATATATCAAAGCCAAGGTTGGAAGCGAGTGCTGGATAATAAGCAGCGACTGCGCAAACAAGCTGGGCTACCAGGGCAAGAAGGCCGAGATAATCGGAACAGTCAAGGGCAGCGATCTCGTGGGCAAGTATTGTAGTGCACCTGCACTCAACCGCGAGATAATAATACTCCCCTCACAATTCCCGAACCCGAGAATTGCCACCGGTTTCGTCACGTCTGTCCCGAGCGATGCGCCTTATGATTGGATTGCACTTAAGGAACTTCAGGGAAATCAGGCGGAGTGCAGCAAGTACGGCCTGGACTGCGACGCAATTAAATCCATCCAACCTATCCCGATAATCAAGACTAAGAAATTCGGCGAGAATGCGGCAATCAAAATCTGCGAACAAATGGGCATCCGGAGCCTGGCCGATGTGAAAAAGCTGGACGCTGCGACCAAAGAAGTCTACAAAGAAGGCTACCACACGGGCGTAATGCTCGACGTATGTGGTGACTACAAAGGCATGCCTGTCGAGCGGGCCAAGGAAGCCATGAAGCAGGATTTCTTGTCGCAGGGCCTTGCCTCGACTATGAACGACTTCAACGAGCCAGTCACATGCAGATGCGGCGGCATGGCTGTCGTCTCGGACGCAGACTCATGGTTCATACGCTACAGCGATGAGGGGTGGAAGGCGCTTGCGCGCGGCCTAGTAAGTGAAATGCAATGTATACCCGAGGCAAACAGGGCTGAATATTTGCACACTATCGACTGGCTGAACGACTGGCCATGCGTCAGGAACTTCGGCCTTGGGACACACCTACCCTGGGACAAGCGCTTTATGATAGAGCCGCTCTCAGACAGCACAATATACATGTCCTACTACACAATCGCGCATCTTGTGAAAGACCTCAAGCCTGAGCAGCTCACCGGGGCTTTCTTTGATTTTGTCTTGAGAAATAAAGGTACAGCAGAAGAAGCGTCAAAAAGCACAAGCATTGACAAGAAGAAACTCGAAGAAATCAAGAAATCCTATGAGTACTGGTATCCCTTAGACTGGCGCTGCACTGCAGGCGAGCTTATCGGCAACCACCTGACATTCATGATTCTCCACCATGCTGCGTTATTCCCGCGTGACAAGTGGGTGAAGGGGATAGTCTGTTTCGGCGTGGGCCTGCTTGAAGGCTCGAGGATGTCCTCCTCGCGCGGTAATGTCGTCCTCCTCAGCGACGCGCTGGAGAAGTTTGGTGCTGACGTTGTAAGGCTATTCCTTATGAGCAACGTCGAGCCCTGGCAGGACTTCGACTGGAGGGAAAAAGAGGTTATAGGCGCCCAAAAGGCCCTGATGAGACTCCTCGCATTTGCGGACTCTGTCAAAGGAATGCCCGAGGGCAATGCATCACCTATTGACAAATGGCTCTTGTCGAAATGGCAAGTCGCAAAGAAGACTGTCAACGATTCCATGGAGTGCTTCCAGACCCGGAAGGCGCTGCAGGCCGGTTTCTTCGAGGTGTTTTCCCTCCTGAAGTGGTATGAGAAACGGGGCGGCAATAACAAGAAGCTGCTTGAGGAAATCCTGGATGAATGGATACGCATCTTGGCTCCCTTCACGCCCCACGCATGCGAGGAGATATGGGCATCGCTCGGTGAGAAGGGCTTCGTCAGCAGTGCGAGCTTCCCGGAAGCAGATGAATCAAAGATAGATAAAAAGGCGCAAGCCGGCGAGAAGGTGATTGAAGGGCTTATCTCAGATGTTGAAAAGATTTCAGAGATGACCAAGAAAAAGCCGGAGAAGATATCCATATACCTGCCGGAGCCCTGGAAATATGAGGCATTCGATAAGATAAAGCAGGGAGCTCAGATAAGCGACTTGATGAAGGAAGAGAAGTTCCGCAAGCGTGGCAAGGAAGTGCCGCAGCTGTTCAAAAAGGCCAACGAAACCGAGTTCATGCCCGGGTGGTCAAAAAGCGACGACGAGATGACGCTCACCGCGGCATGCGGCTTCCTGGAGAAAGAGCTTGGCTGCAGCGTAACCGTGAATCCGAAGGAAGACCCAAAGGGGAAGGCTCGCTTTGCGCTGCCGGCGAGGCCTGCGATTTATATGGAATAAGCCTTGTTTATATGTTACATCAATATTAACCCTCTAATAAAACTTCACCCCACGATGAAAATAGTCACAATAGGCGCGGTTTTGGTGGACATGCTCGCAGAAGTGGAGGCATTTCCCAAGGAAGACGGGGAGGTATTCGTCCCCAGGCTCAAGCTAATGCCCGGCGGCTCTGCAGCGAATACGGCTGTCCTCTGCTCTCGCCTGGGCGCGGAAACCGGCTTCATCGGCAAGGTGGGGAAAGACCCTTTCGGCGAAGAGCTCATTAAAGATTTCCAAAAGGAGAAGGTCGACACCAAGGGCATATCACAATCTGCCCTGCCCACGGGCAGCGTTTACGTCGCAGTCCGCAAAGACGGGCAGCGCATGATGTTTGCGCATTCGGGCGCTGCAAATGACCTGCAGGAAAGCGATATAGACCTGGATTACCTTAACGGCTTTGACCACCTTCATCTCGCGGACCTCGAGAATATATCTGTCCTGGAATATGTTGCCTCGCATTTCAAGGGCAGTATTAGCCTCAGCGCAGGCGCGCTCATAGCTGCCAAAGCGCACAATGCAGCAGGCCTATTGAAAAAAGTAAATATCCTTATCTGCTCTGAGGAAGAGGCAGAGCAGCTTTCGGGCACCGAAGGCGTGGACGACTGCTTAAAGGCGCTGTGCAGGATGGGCCCTAAAATCACTGCCATAACTCGCGGAGACAGGCCTACAAAAGGATATGACTGCAAGGATATCTACGAAGCCGAGGTATTCAAAGTCCCTGTAGTTGATACGACCGGGGCGGGCGATTCATTTTCTGCGGGCTTTTTGGTCAACTATCTGGAGACTGAAGATTTGCAGGATTCGATGCTGTTTGGAAATGCGGTCGCTTCTTCAGTAATCCAGCACAAGGGTGCGCGCAGCGGCGTTGGCGACAAAAGCGGCGTTGATGAAATCCCTGAAATCAAAGATATTTAAAAGACCTTGCCTCTCTGCTTGCCTATGTCAAACTCCGCAGTGTCGGCTATGGCCATCACCGCCATGACACCTGCTTGTACGGGGTCTGTCACGACTAGGTCGCAGACCTCCGGCACCGAGCCTGCCATGTTGAGCGAAATAACAATGACCCCCAAATCTTGAACTTCTTCCACTGCTTCTTTGATGTTTCCGCCCATTATCGAGCCTGCAAGAACAAGCACCTCGGCCCTTGACAACCTGGCCACGGCGCGTATCGCCTTCTCTATCTTGTCCTCCCCGACAAGAGGTATGGTGTCTATAGATATCTTTTCGCCCCGTATGTTGTGGCGGTCTGCCTCGCTGATAGCGCCCTTGGCTACCTCAGCCACCTGGGCGCCTCCTCCTATGACAATGACCCTCTTACCGAATATCTCGCCGAAGGTAGGGACTTCCCGTATGCTGAGGACTTCCGGAAGGCCGTTCAGTTCCTTCTCCAGCTTTTTAGAGTCGCTCAAATGCTCAAGCTCCACATACATCTTAGTTTTACCTTTCCTCTTCTCACCCGTGCTTATGCGCGATATGTTGGTCCCTGCATTCGCTATGGCTTCGGCTATGGCGTGAAGCGCCCCCGGCTTGTCCTGTGCCGTTATGTCAAGTGCGATACTATCCATCATTGATTTTGTTTAATGCATCCAAGGCAAAATCTGCTTCGCTTTTTGAGAGTATTAGCGGCGGAAGCAGCCTTATAACACTATTACCGGTTACATTTACTAAAATGCCTTTATCACGCGCCTTAAGCATTATATTCTCGGCCTTTTCCTTGCTGCCTGTCTCTATCCCTATCATCAGGCCAAGGCCGCGCGCTTCGCCGAAGCTGGCATTCTCCATTATATACTGCCCGATTTGCTTGGCGTTTTCCATAAGCTTTTCCTCTTTTATTGCCTCCACTGTGGCTATCCCTGCGGCGCAGGCCAGTGGCCCACCGCCGAAGGTGGAACCATGATCCCCGAAGTCCATGCAGCATGCGATGCTTTCTTCCACAAGCGTGGCCCCCACTGGGAAGCCGCCGGCTATGCCCTTGGCAGTGCTTATGATGTCAGGCTTCACGCCAAATTCCTCGCAGGCAAAGAAGCTGCTTGTTCTCCCCGCCCCGGTCTGGACCTCGTCCACCACCATCAGAATGCCTTTATCATCGCAGATTTCCTGCATCTCTCTGAAGTATTCTTTGCTTTCCTCAAAGCTGCCCTTAGGGAAAACCACCCCTGATTCACCCTGGATGAGCTCGGTGAAGACTGCGGCAGTCTTATCAGTGATATTGTTCTTGAACGCTTCGATGCTGCCGTACTCTATGACTTTTGTGCCCGGCATGAGCGGCCTGAAAGGCGCGCGGTACTTTTCCTTGTCCGTAATGCTTAGCGTATTGAGAGTCCTGCCATGGAAGCTCTTGCTCATGTACAGCACTTCGCTTTTCTTGGTGTGCTTCCTCACCACCTTTATTGCAGCTTCGTTTGCCTCTGCCCCGGAGTTGCTGAAGAATGTTTTTGACACCACTGGCGCGAGCCCGTTCAACATCTCTGCGAATACCGCCTGATTCTCGCCGAAAAAGAGGTTGGATGTGTGGATGAGGTTTTCTGATTGCTCCTGGATGGCCTTAACAAGCTTGGGATGGGAATGCCCGAGCGGCAGGCAGGCTATGCCACCGATTAAATCCAGGTATTCCTTTCCTTCGCTGTCCCAGACTTTGCATCCGCTGCCGCGGTCAAGCGCTATCGGATAGCGCCCGTAGGTCTGCAGGACATTATCCTCGTCCAGTTTTTTTATCTCGTCAAAATCCATTGCTCTTTAGAGTGATTAAAACTCACTCGGTAACCATAGTTCCGATTCCCCTGTCTGTAAACACTTCCAGGAGCACGGAATGCCTAACTCTGCCGTCTATCATGTGCACGTTTTTCACCCCGTGCTCTATTGCGTCTATGACGCCTTTCACCTTGGGTATCATCCCGCCCTGGAGCTCCTCCCATTTGAGCTTGTCCTTCAGGTCTTTTGTAGTTATCGAGGATATGAGCGTCTTCTCGTCTTTCTCATCCTCCAGAAGGCCTGGAACGTTTGTCAGATACATGAGTTTCTCGGCCTTCATGGATTTTGCTATGGCTGCCGCAAGGTCGTCAGCGTTAATGTTGACTGCCTTGTCATGCTCATCAAGCCCTATAGGCTGGATGACCGGGACATAGCCGTCATCAAGAAAGTCTTGGATGACTGAGACGTCCACCTTCTCGATTTCCCCCACATTGCCCAGTTTTTCAATCCTCCTGGCCTTTATCATGCTGCCCGTCTTCCCTGTTGTGCCGATAGCCTTGCAGTCCTGGCTCTCCAGCTCCTCGACGATTTCACTATTGACCTTGCCCAGAACCATCCTCACTACATCCAGGGTGCTGTCGTCAGTATGCCTCAGACCTTCGACGAATTTGGTTTTCAGACCCAGCTTTTCAGAAAGGGCGTTTATGTCCTTGCCGCCACCGTGCACCAGTATGGGGTTGATGCCCACAAACTTGAGCAGGGCTATGTCTTCCAGGATGGTCATCCTTATCTCTTCGTCGACAAGCATGCTGCCGCCCAGCTTTATTACGAATATCCTGTTCCTGAAGTCCTTGATATACGGCAGCGCCTCGATGAGCGTCTCTACTTTATCCATTTCAGTTGTATTCTGCATTGATTTTGACATAGCCAAAAGATAAATCGCAGGTCCATGCCTTTGCACTGCCTTCACCCAGGCCCAGGTCTACAATTATCCTTATGCTATCTGCCTTTTCCATCTCCTTGCCCAGGCCCGTTTTGTCAAACTCCTTGGCGAAGCCGTCATAGAGCAGCGTTTTCGCGCCTGAGACTTCGTACCATATCTTCATATTCTCTTCTTTCATCTCTGCCCCGGAGTAGCCAACCGCTGCGCTTACCCTGCCCCAGTTGGGGTTGTTGCCAAAGGCCGCAGTCTTAACCAAATACGAATCGGCTATGGCGCGCGCGGCCTTTTTTGCATCCGCTATGCTTTTGGCGCCGCTCACCTCTATCTCGATGAGCTTTGTCGCCCCCTCGCCGTCCTCGACCATGAGCCTCGCTATCTCCTGGCAAAACTCTGTGAGCGCAGCCTCGAAGCCGTTTACTTTCTTATCGCCCGCAGATACCAAAAGGACCGTGTCATTAGTGCTCATGTCGTTGTCGATGCTCATCATGTTGAAGCTGGCATCCACGGCTTTTTTAAGGACTCCCTTTGGGAACACCGCGTCAGTGGCGATGAAGCAAAGCATCGTGGCCATGTTCGGGTGTATCATCCCCGAGCCTTTGGATATCCCCGCTATTTTGAAATCCCCGAAGTCCATGCAGAGCTCTTTCGGCTTGGTGTCCGTGGTCATGATAGCTTTCGCTGCGTCTCCGCTGTTCCTCCCCAGCATTGGAAACGCTTCGTCCAGCTGCCTTTCTATGAGCTTCATGTCCAAGTACTTGCCTATCAGCCCGGTGGACGCCACGGCAACGCTTTCCTCGGATATGCCAAGAAGCTCTGCAGCTTTCGCGGCTATTCCCTCGGCGTCGCGGAGGCCTTTCTCGCCTGTGGAACAGTTGGCGTTGCCTGAGTTGGCCACGATTGCCCGGAGGCCGTCTTTGACCCTTTCCCTGCTTAGCTTCACCGGGGCAGCTTCCATCTTATTGGTGGTGAAGACGCCCTCGGCGGGGCAGAGCCCGTCAAAGGCTATCAAAGCCAAGCCGTACTTTCCTTCCTTGATTCCCGCGGTCTTCACGCCGTTTATGTTGTCCAGCCCGCCCTTGAGTTTTTTCATAGATACTTTTATCCTATGCCAAGAAAAGCCTTTTATACTCAATGCCTCAAACTATCCTGTAATTCTCAGGGTAGGCCGGTCTTATGACTAACCTACGCCACTGGACATCAAGTCCTTTTTGGAACCCTGAGTCATTGCAATTGATAGACGAGCCCTTAAGCTAAGAAACGCTCGTCACTATGTTAAAATGGCACGAATGCATGCAAGAAGTAAGGGTAAGAGCGGGAGTACCAAGCCGCTGGTTTCGGGTAGCGACAAGTGGATAGAGTACAGCCACGATGAGATAACAAAAATAATAGTCGAGCTTGCAGAACAGGGCAAAAGCGCTTCACTAATCGGCGTTATCCTAAGAGACAAGTACGGCATCCCCGACGTGAAGGCGATAACTAAAAAAAGCATAACCCAGATTCTCAAGGACAAGAAGCTCGCACCCCCCCTTCCTGAGGCATTCCTCAACCTTCTCAGGCAGGCTCTTAAGCTGAGAAAGCACCTCGAAAAGAATCGGAATGACGATTCCAATAAACGCGGCCTCCAGCTGACGGAATCAAAGATAAAAAGGCTCGTTCGCTACTACAAGGCAAAGAAGATACTGCCTGCGGATTTCTACTACGACGCAAAGAACATCGAGCTATTGCTGAGATGATAGGGACTCTCAAAGCGCGGATTAGCATAGACGGTGAGGAGAAGGCCTTTGAAGGCGATGTCGACAAAATCATCGCCGACATTGACGCCTATCTCGTCTCCAAGAAGACAGGCGCCTGAAAATGATAGACATAAAAATAATCCGGGAGTCGCCGGGTATTGTCCTCAAAGACATTGAGAAACGGGGCATGGATACGTCGCTCGTTGCAAAAATCAAGTCATCTGACGAGCAGTGGCGCTCTGCTCTCCAAGAAACCGAAAGCCTTAAGGCAGAGCGGAACCGGGTAACAGCTGAGATAGCCTCGCTGAAGAAAGAGGGCAAGGATGCATCCGCGCAGATTTCAGGCATGAAAGAGCTCTCATCACGCATCAAGGCACTCGAGGACAAGGCAGAAAGCCTCAAGGCCGAGCTTGACAAGGCCATGCTCGAGCTGCCCAATATACTCCACGAGTCCGTCCCCAAGGGCGACAGCGAGGAGGAAAACGAGCTGGTAAGGAAAGAGGGCGAGCCGCGGAGCTTCAGTTTTAAGGCAAGGGACCACATTGAGATTGGCGAAATCTGCGACTTGATTGATTTAGACAGGGCCGCAAAGGTATCCGGCGCCAGGTTCTATTATCTTAAGAACGAAGCAGTTTTGCTTGAGTTCGCAATAGTCCAGTATGTAATGGACATACTTCGCAAGCGTGGGTTTTCCCTGTTCGTTACCCCCGCACTTATACGCGAGGAGGTCATGGAGGGCGCAGGCTTCCTGCCTGCGGGCAAAGATGACATATATAAGATAGAGGGAGAAAAGCTCTACCTTGTAGGCACCAGCGAGCAGGCGCTTGCAGGTCTGCACATGGACGAGATAATACCCAAAAAGGAGTTGCCCCTTCATTATTGCGGCTTCTCTCCATGCTTCAGGACCGAGGCAGGCTCTCACGGCAGGGACAGCAAAGGCATTTTCCGGGTGCACCAGTTCGACAAGGTGGAAATGTTCTTATTCACAAAGCCCGAAGAATCCTGGCAAGAGCACGAGTTTCTCCTAGGGACTGCGGAAGAGATATGGAAGGGATTGGGAATACCTTACAGGGTGGTCAATGTCTGCTCCGGCGAGATGGGCAATGTAGCGGCAAAGAAGTATGATATAGAGGCATGGTTCCCCGGCCAGGGGAAATATAGGGAAGTTGTCTCATGCTCCAATTGTACTGACTACCAGGCAAGACGGCTCAAGATACGCACCAGGGAGAACCCTGGTGACACTACTGAAGTCGTGCATACCCTCAACTCTACGGCATGCGCAATATCCCGCGCAATCGTCGCGGTTTTGGAGAACTATCAGAATGATGACGGCTCCGTGGACATTCCGGATGTACTCAAGCCTTATATGAGTATAGACAGGATATCGGCTAAGAAGGAATAACCTGTAAATAATGCAATTTGTTTTTATACTAGAAAAAACAAACATAGGCGCTTACATATCATAAAACTGGAACCACGCCTTGTGCGAGGCAAGCTTTTATGGGTTCGTATAGCTATATATTATCATAAAAATGGCAAAAGCTGCAAAGAAAGGTAAGTCCGTGGATACATGGAAGCTCAAAAAGAAGTATGAGGTTATAGCCCCGGACATATTCAACAATGTGCCTCTCGGACCTATATTCGCAAAAGAGCCGGAACAGCTTATCGGCAGGTCGGTTGAGACTTCTTTAAGCAGCCTTGTGAACTCAAACCAGCACCACATCAGGGTCACTTTGATAGTAACCGGCACTGAGGGATTCAATGCGACTACCTCGGTCAAGTCTGTCGAGCTCGCGCGCAGTTACATCACCTCCCAGACGAACCCCGGAAGCGATGTAATTGAAAACATCTTCAGGACCAAGACGATGGACGGAAGGGCTATAAGGGTAAAGACCTTGATGTTCACACGGACGAAAGCGCATTCCGGCCAGAAGAAGACGCTAAGGGCAATCGCCGAGGGCTTGATAAGCGATGTCGCAGCGAACCAGGAATATGACCGCTTTGTACAAGAGACCGTATTTGGCAAGCTGGGTTCACTGATATTCAATAAAGGCAAAAACGTCGTCCCCCTAGGGAGGGTGGAGATAAGGAAGATAGAACTTATAAAAAAATAAGAATCAAGATGGGCAGAGTAAAGACAAGGAACATCAAGAGGACTGCTGAAGAGCTGGTAGAGAAATATCCTGACGACTTCAGCGAGGACTTCGCGGAAAACAAAAAGAAGGTCAATGAATTTACTACAGTCCAGACAAAGCCTGTAAGAAATAAAATAGCGGGCTACACCGTTGCGCTGAAGAGAAGGGTTGTGGATTAAGAAGTGTAGGATCCGTAGTTTTCAAACCACCAATTTCCTCAGAAACCAATTCTTATAATGCCAGCTTCAAAAATAGCTGAAAATGTGGATTCTTGCATTAATACTGCATTCCCTCTACTATATTAGTCCTGCTTACTGTGCAAACGCATTTGCCATATTCGGGGGCGGTAAGCCCGTGGATTTTGGAAAAAGCTGGCGTGGCAAACGAATTTTCGGCGACGGCAAGACCTGGAGGGGTTTGATTATAGGGATAATAGCAGGCTCGCTCTTCGGCTTGCTTTGGCATTTCCTTTCGCAGTTTCCGCCCCTAAGCGAGACTTACTTCGTTTTCGACTTCAGGATAACTGACCCTTTCTTCGGATTGTATCTCTCAGTTGGTGCAATGATAGGCGACCTGGCGAACAGCTTCCTCAAGCGCAGGCTCGGTCTTAAGCGCGGCGCGCCTTTTTGGGGCCTGGACCAGTGGAATCTCGTCCTGGGCGGGCTTCTAATGGCATATCTCTTTGCCCCCACATTCATAATCGCAGAGCAGTTTATCGCACTTCTTGTGATAACCTTCGCGATACACCTTACTGGCAACCAGATCGCCTACATGATGAAGCGGAAGAAGGTGAGGTGGTAATGTTTCAATACGCAGTCTTCAGTCCTCATAATCTCTAATGATATTGCAGGTTTTGCACTAACGCCAAAAACATGACGCAAGACCGATGACAGAAAACCTCCAAGCATCGCTAAGCTTTTTATACCCCTAGCTTCAAATAAACCGCTTTCTTATAGGATTTAGTGCAGACCTGTCGGTTTGTCTGGATATCCTTGGCAATGTAAAAAATGGGAAACGGAGAATTTTCAGCTAAGAAACTGGAAGACGGCCGCAACAAGTTTAGGTGGTACGATGAGCCCTACATGAGAAGGGAGCGCGGCCTCAAGGAGCGCCACGACCCGCTTCAGGGCAAAAGCCAGGCCAAGGGCATAGTTCTTGAGAAAGTGGGTATCGAGGCAAAGCAGCCCAACTCTGCAATCAGGAAGTGCGTAAAGATACAGCTCATATTCAACGGTCGCCAGATAACCGCCTTCGCGCCGCGCAACCACGCAATCACATTCATAGACGAGCACGACGAGGTGCTAATCGAGGGCATCGGCGGCAGGAAAGGCCGTTCCTACGGCGACATCCCGGGCGTGCGTTATAAAGTCATAAAGGTTAACAACCAGTCGCTCTTGCAGCTGGTGAGAGGAAAATCCGAGAAGGCGAGGAAATAAGATGGACGCTAAACTAGATGATATCAGGCTATTCGGGAAATGGGATTTTGATGTTGAGGTAATTGATCCTGGCCTGCAGAACTATATAAATTTGACTCCTGTCTTTGTGCCGCACAGCGGCGGGAAGCACAGCAAGAAAAGGTTCTGGAAGGCTGAAAAGGCCAACATAGTCGAGCGCCTTATAAACAAGCTTATGAGGGGCAGCGTAGGCTCAAAGAAGTTTTCCGGCAAATACATGAGGGGTGCGGGCGCGACAGGAAAGAAAAGCCTGGCCACCAGCGTTGTAGAAGAAGCCTTTGGAATAATCGAGCAGCGCACAAAGAGGAACCCGGTGCAGGTGCTTGTGGACGCTATCCAGAACGCAGCCCCGCGGGAAGAGACCACGACCATCATCTACGGCGGTGTGCACTATCACCAGGCGGTGGACGTTGCGCCCATGAGGCGCATAGACTTGGCAATAAGGAACCTCGCCACGGCATCCTACGGAAACACATTCAACAAGAAGACCACAATCCAGGAATGCCTCGCCAATGAGATAATCGAGGCCGCCAACAACGACCCCAAATCCTTCGCGGTGAAAAAGAAAGAAGAGATGGAGAGGATTGCGCAGTCTGCAAGATAATCTATTTTTAAAAACAGCTGAAAATGGGAAGAAGAGAACAGATGGTCGAGAAGGTCATGGGCCTTATGAAGGATAAGGAATCAATACGCAACATGGGTATAGCTGCGCATATAGACCACGGCAAGACAACGCTATCAGATAATCTGCTTTCAGGCTGCGGCATAATCTCAGAAGAGCTTTCGGGCAAGCAGTGCTTCATGGACTACGATGAGCAGGAGCAGGCCAGGGGCATCACGATTAATGCGGCCAACGTTTCCATGGTCCACAAGTACGATAATAAGGATTACCTGGTCAACATGATTGATACTCCCGGCCACGTTGACTTCTCTGGCGACGTGACGCGTGCCATGCGTGCCGTGGACGGCGCCATAATCGTGGTATGCGCCGTAGAGGGCGTCATGCCGCAGACGAAAACGGTAATCAACCAGGCGCTGAAAGAGAAGGTAAAACCCCTCATATTTATCAATAAAGTAGACCGCATGATAAACGAGCTCAAGCTGACTCCCGAAGCCATGCAGGAGCGGTTCATGAAAATCATCAAGGAGGTCAACGCGCTCATAGTGCAGATGGCCCCCGAGGAGTTCAAGAAGGACTGGGTTTGCGACGTAATGGCAGGGAAAGTCGCGTTCGGCTCGGCATACAACAACTGGGCCACTTCAGTGCCATTCATGAAGAAAGCGGGCATTAGCTTCAAGGATATAATCGATTACTGCAACCAGGAAAATCAAAAAGAGCTGGCCAAGAAGACGCCTCTGCACGCAGTGCTTCTGGACATGGTAGTGCGCCACCTCCCCGACCCCCTGACAGCGCAGAAATACAGGGTCCCGAACATCTGGCACGGCGACGACAGCTCACCCATCGGAAAGAGCATGGCCGCATGCGATGACAATGGAAAGCTCGCCATGATGGTAACCAAGATAATCATAGACCCGCAGGCCGGAGAGATAGCCACGGGCAGGATATTCTCAGGCTCTCTCAAAAGGGGCATGGAAGTGTACTCCAACGGCACCAAGCAGAAGATGAGGGTGCAGCAGCTTGGGGTATACATGGGACCGGACAGGATTAACGTAGACGGCACCGACTCCGGCAACATCGCCGCCATAGTAGGGCTTAAGGACACCTTCGCCGGAGACACACTCAGCGAGGAGCTCATGACGCCGTTTGAATCCATTAAGCACTTCTCTGAGCCTGTGGTCACAAAAGCCATAGAGCCGAAGAACCCCGCCGATCTGCCAAAGCTCATTGAAGTAATGCGCTCGCTGGCAAAAGCAGACCCCACTCTCAGGGTTACGATAGACGAAGAGACCGGCGAATACCTTATTGCAGGAATGGGAGAACTCCATCTGGAAATCGTGGAATACCGGATAAGGAACGAGAGGGGTGTCGACATAAAATCCAGCAATCCCATAGTAGTTTACAGGGAGACTGTCACGAAGCCTTCCCCTGAAGAGCACGGCAGGTCGCCGAACAAGCACAACGATTTCTTCCTCTCAGTCGAGTCCATGCCCGATGCGCTTTTCCAGGCCATCGTGGAAGGCAAGTTCTCAGAAGGCAGGCGCAAGGACTCCAAGGATATCTGGCAGGAGCTGAACGAGCTGGGCATGGACAAAGACCAGTCCAAGAAGGTCCGCGATATATTCCAGGGAAATATGTTTGTGGACTGCACTAAAGGTATACAGGGCCTTGACGAGGTCATGGAATTGACATTAGACTCATTCGAACAGGTCATGAAGAGAGGTCCCCTTTCACAAGAGCCCTGCACAAAAGTCATGGTTAAGCTATTGGATGTCAAGCTCCACGAGGATGCGGTACACAGGGGACCGGCGCAGATTTACCCTGCAGTCAGGAACCCCATATACAGGGGTATGCTTGAAGCGGGTCCCGGCTTGCTGGAGCCCAAGCAGAAGGTCTTCATACAGACGCCCTCTAAGTACATGGGCGACGCCTCAAGGGACATCCAGTCAAGGCGCGGCATAATCGAAGACATGCGCCAGGAGGGCGAACAGAGCTTTGTCGACGGCAAGGTGCCTGTTGCCGAGATGTTCGGCTTTGCCGGAGACATCAGGAGCGCTACAGAGGGCAATGTATTGTGGTCCACTGAAAACGCAGGCTTCGAGAACGTCCCGAAGGAGCTCCAAAACGAGCAGATAGGCAACATCAGGAAGCGCAAGGGCCTCGATCCGCGCCCGCCTTCGTCAGGCGACTATGCAGACTAATTTTTTATTGTTTTTTATCGGAAAATTTATACTAAAAAAAATATTAGGTGAATAAAAATGGCAGAACTACCACACATGAACCTTGTGACTATAGGTCACGTAGATGCCGGCAAGTCAACACTGGTCGGCCGTCTTCTCTTCGAGCACGGGGAGATCGACGAGCAGGTCATCAAGAACCTGAAAGCGGAAGCAGACAAGATAGGAAAGGCGACCTTCGAATTCGCCTTCGTCATGGATTCCCTTAAGGAAGAGCGTGAGAGGGGAGTTACTATTGACGTAGCCCACAAAAAGTTCAAGACGGGCAAGTACTATTTTACAATAATTGACGCACCGGGCCACAGGGACTTCGTAAAGAATATGATTACGGGCACCTCTCAGGCTGACGCCGCCGTACTGGTTGTGACAGCGACAGAGGGTGTCATGCCCCAGACAAAAGAGCACACCTTCCTTGCCAAGACGCTTGGCGTCAAGCAGATGATAATCGCCATCAACAAGATGGACGCTGCAGGCTACGACGAGGCCAAGTTCAACAAGGTCAAGGAGGATGTCGTAAAACTCTTAAAGTCTGTCGGCTTTAAGCCCGACCAGATACCGATAATCGCGGTTTCAGCATACAAGGGCGACAACGTCATTAAGAAAGGCGACAACATGCCCTGGTACAGCGGACCTACTCTACTTGACGCGCTTGACGCATTGGAGAAGCCCGCAAAGCTGGACGACAAGCCCTTAAGGCTTCCGATACAGGATGTTTACGGCATCACCGGTGCGGGAACCGTTCCTGTCGGGCGTATAGAAACAGGCACCCTCAAGCCGGGCCAAAAAGTGGTTTTCATGCCTTCCAATGTCACGGGCGAGGTGAAGTCTATCGAGATGCACCACGAGCAGGTGCCCCAGGCAAGCAGCGGAGACAACGTAGGATTTAATGTCAGGGGCGTAGGCAAGCAGGACATAAGGAGGGGCGACGTCTGCGGAGACCCTTCAAATCCACCGACGGTTGCAGAGGAGTTCGAGGCACAGATAATAGTCCTCAACCACCCGAGCGTCCTGGCGCCTGGATACACTCCGGTCTTCCATTGCCACACTGCGCAGGTTGCCTGCACGGTAACGCAGATAGTGAAGAAGCTGAACCCCGCAACGGGTGCAGTGCTTCAGGAGAACCCGGACTTTATCAAGACAGGTGACGCGGCTATCATAAAGGTCAAGCCGACCACACCCATGTGCATAGAAAAGGCAAGCGATTTCCCGCCCCTCGGCAGGTTCGCAATCCGTGACATGGGCCAGACGGTCGCAGCCGGCATGATAATCAACGTCACGCCGAAAAAGGTTTAAGCTAAGCTTAAACCGCTTTGTTTTTTAGAGCGCCCGCGATTCATCGCGGGCATTCACTCTTACGGGTTTTTATAACTTCACATTCAAATTCCACGGGTTCACATAAGCCGCTGGCATTGGGAGTCCGTATATGCAAAAAACAAAAATGCAATCTGCACGCGAGGTTCATTAAAAATGAACCTGCGCACAAGTTCATCTTCGATGAACTTTGTGCCAAAGGTGCAGAGACTTTTTGCTAATAAGCAAAGAGGAAGATTAACAAAAATGCAGAAAGCGAAAATAAAGCTGATAGGAAGGGACAAGAACAAGCTGGACGACATCTGCCAGCAGATAATAGATATTGCTAAAAAGGCTGATGTTAACGTGTCAGGCATAATCAGGGTCCCCACCAAGAAACTCAAGCTTACTACTCTCAAGAGCCCCGACGGTGAGGGCAGGAACACCTGGGAGCACTGGGAGATGAGAATCCACAAGCGCCTTGTCATGATTGCCGCAGATGAGAAGGCCCTCAGGCGCGTCATGAGGATACAGATTCCCAAGGACGTTCACGTCGAGATTAGGCTTTAATACTCTATTTTAGATTATGAGGCTTAGCTTTTGCTTTAAAGCCATTCCCGGCTGCGCAGCCTTCGGGAGATATATGCCAGAAAGCAAATCTTAGTAGCCTAAGGTGCTATTACGGTGACCGGCGGTGAGTATCCTCCGCCGCGCTCTCTCCAGCGCACTACCCTTTGTTTGTTTAGTACTAGGACAGGATGATGGAGGTTTGGCCGCACTTCTTCCGCATCCTTTATTATTGGCTCCGGAGACTTATGAAAGTCACCTCCTCCCTCTCCCATACCTAGAAATTCGTGTCGTCTGAAATGAGTGAATATGATGTGGTCCCCTCTTTGATATCCGAGCCCCGATCTCCGTCCATCGTTGGTTGAAATAGTCGCAACTAATGTTCTCGAAGCCCGAAGGCGCCCGGGTGTCTGAACATGCCTTCTAAAGTGAACATTTGCCTCACTGACAACAGGTTCTTTGGCCCAACCCGGCACTTTTGCGCCCGCTGGCTTTGACGCTGGCCTTGCACCTTTTGGTTTTCCTGGCATTTTAATATCTATAATTTTACGGCTGTAGAGCTTAAAAACTTGATTGGAAGTATGTATCTAACCCAATCGGCCCAAAATCGCCTAAAAACCGAAAAGAATACTGCTGCTGCGGTATTATCGTTATGATTGCCGCAGATGAGAAGGCCCTCAGGCGCGTCATGAGGATACAGATTCCCAAGGACGTTCACGTAGAAATAAGATTATAATCCTTTCGTTATTTAATTCTTTTTCCTTAGCCTCAGCCCTTTTATATTTTCTGCAGCTAGCTATGCATGCCCGGAAAGCCTAAACCGCTTCGCGCCAAGAGGAAAAGCCACAAGTCTCTGAGCAGGTGGACAGTTGTCATCCCAGCTTACAATGAGCAGCATGGCATAGGTCAAGTTATACGCGATGTCAAATTCTGGAAGGATGCCCACCCCAACAAGCGCAATATACGTATTCTCACCGTCAACGACGGCAGTTTTGACGCTACTCATCAGATAGCCATTGAAGAAGGGGTTGAGGTCATACACTCTGACCCTCGCGAACCCCTCAATAATCTGGGAAAAGCTGCTGCAGTGAAGGCCGGGGCGCTCCACGCCCGCGACGTCCACAAATCCGATGTTATCGTTACTCTGGACGCAGACCTTAATAAGATTGAGCCTAGGAGCATCGACGACCTTATGAAGCCCGTACTTGATGAAGGCTATCACATGTCCATAGGCCGCACCGGTGAGGGCTGGCAGTTTTCAGTGCCTGAGAGCGGAAACCGGGCAATACGCCTTTCGGCACTTGAGCCATGGCTGCGAGGCCATCCCAAATGGAAACCTGTGCAGGGATACGGCCTCGAAAGGGGCCTAAATGCACTCATACCCGAATCAAGGCAGAAGTTTATAACCGGTGAGCTATTTCGCGCCGGAAAGGCCTTCAGAAGGGGCGAAAGGCAGAACGCGGAGGTGGTGTCGACAGTATTAGGCATCGAGGAGCGCAGGCATCCGGTCTACATGGCTCGAAAGCTGCGATCCGAAGGAAAGCATAAGGAAGCCCGTAATTATGTGGCTAACTGGCACGCCAAGAGAGGCGAAAGCGCGGCTTTCATGAAAGTCAGGGAAAAGAAGAGCAGACAATGAGATTTTTTTAACTTTCAATACAATATATGGCCATAAAATGCCAAAACTAAAGCCTAAGACAAGGCTAACTCCTGGAAAGGCGGCTGCCGAGGCATTCAAGCGCACCTTTGTTTATCCCGGGGTGCGGCATCCTACCAGAGGTTACACCCTAGTGCACGACAGGGGTCATCCGAATGCATCGATATTTCGCAGCCCAATCAATTTTGCCGACATGCAGCTTTCAAAAGGGGGCGGAGCTAAGGGCGATGGTACATATATGCAGCGTGTTGCGTCTGACGGGAAGCGTATAATAGCACCCCACATGGCAACAAAATCCCGCCTGCAGGATCTAAAGGGACAGAAAGTCTCCATCAGCACTTTGATAGACCATCGCGCACTCCACCCATTCGACGCGCATTTTGGCCTCGCCGATGCATTGTCAAGGGCGAGGTTCGATGCAAGCGTAGTGGCGGCATCACCCAAAGCCGGCGGCAACAAGCGCTACATGGTTCTAAGCCAAGGCCATTATTTAGATCTTCTCGAGGGCACCGCGACACGCGCAGAGAGCGTAACCAGTCGCTTCAATATAAAGCCTATTGAAGGCCTTCCGCTGAGAAAATTATCAGACCACCAGCAGCCAATCGACTATGCGGCGCTCCCCCGGAGACGAGTCCCCGAACAGGCTTCGGAACGCCGCCCTCAAATGTCAGAGATTGAGACACTTCGGGCAAGAAAAGCAGCTATGGTAGAACGAGCTGAGAGAACGGGCATCCTACCTGGGGGTGAGCAGCTGGAGCGAATAAATTCCCGCATACGGCAGCTTGAGGGGGATGGCCTCTAAGCTCTATCCCTATACTTCCCTGGTTTTATATTTCCATCCCGCAAACTAACCATGTACAAAGGATTAATCCTATTGGCATCTGCGCTGATTCTTTCCCTAGCCATGCTCTACCTTATATCCACCGGCCCCGCGACTCAGTTTGACAATCGCACAGCCCCGAGCCTTATTTCCTCTGAGCTGCCAATGGATTGCGGCTATGATAACGATTGCCTCATACAAGCGGTTTCAGAATGCGCCCCTGCGACTTTCCTGCTTCCCCACCCTCAGGATGAATCCGTAATCCTTGAAGGTGAGCTCGTAGGGCATGCATTGGGAAAGTGCCAAATAATCCTGGAAGACAAATCAGGCAAATCCATGGTATGCTACCTGGACAAGACCCTGCCTGCGGAGGCATCTATGGAATCCCTCAGGGAGATGTGCTCAGGGGAGCTTCTGGATGAGCTCCTTTCCATTAAAGCCTAAAGCTTCTTTCCCTTCAGGAATTTCTCCTTGAGGGACGCCGCGTTCTTCTTTTCGCTCTCAAGGGCTTTTGTCACAATACCCGGCTTGAAGTAGCCCCACGTGTCAATGGCCTGCTGAAGCTCTTTATGGGTATTGGCGTACTCCGGCGAGGGTATGCCTTCCATCATGGCGTCAAGGGCCTGTTTCATGGAAACCGCGCCGGCGACTGTGCCTCCGGGGTGGCCGTGCACCCCAGCACCTGCCTGAAGGTTTACGTCCATGCCGTGCAATGCGACTGCAGCGTCCATCCTGCCAGCATCCAGCCCTCCTGAGGCTATGCTTAGCATCGGCTTGATATGGGGCGCGAAATCCATGCCTAGCGAGCCTAGGTGCAGCTTCTCATCGAGCGACATCTCCTGCGCTATGTCATGCAGGCGCCTTATCTCTGCCAGCTCCCCCTCCATCTTGCCGACACCTGCGCCTATGTGCAGCTGGTCTGCGCCGATTATGCGGTAGAACTTCTCGTATATCTGGAAGTTTATGCCGAAGCTCCCCCTATTGGGGCCGGCGTAGCCTGCCCGGTGGGCATGCACGGCGAACTTGTATTTCCTTGTCAAATCCACCATCTCCTCCATAGCGCTGAGGCCGAGCACATAGACATCGAGCATGACAAAGACCTTCTTCTGAAGCCCCATGTCTTTAAGGTGATCTATTCTGTCTGCCATCCTGGACACCTTGTCTGTAACGCAGCTTACATAGAGCTTGTTTTCACCGGTTTCCGCCTCGGCTTTTTCTATTCTCTTAACAACCTCATGCAAACGATCCTTCCATCTGCAGAAGTCCTGGTCAATCAAATTTTCATCGTCCTTGACTAAATCAAGCCCGCCGATGAATGACTCGTATGCGGCATCTGCCCACTCTTTGGGGGTCAAACCCACTTTGGGCTTTATGATGGTGCCTATGTGTGGCCTCCCTGTTTTCTGGGTGCCTGCCATCTTTCTGATGCCCTCAAGACCTTTGCACGGGCCCTTGAAGAGCTTCTGCATGTTCTCTGGGAAGGCTATGTCGTAGATGTAGAGCTCGGAGAGTTCCTTAAGGCCGAAGAGGTTGCCCAATACCGAGGCCTGGAACTGGCTTAGGTTCTTGGTGTCAAAATGCTCTATCGGGTAGGCTATCCAGATGAAACCGCTTTTCTCAGTTACCTTATGGAGCTTGAAGACACGCGCCCTGTAGTGCTTCCAGACGAAGTCATTCATAGTCTTCAGCTTTGTCCATGAGCCGACGCTGCTCTCGGCGGCAAGGGCTTCGGCCAGCTTCTCGAGCGGCTCGGTACCTTTCGCCCACATGAGCACCACAAAGTCGTTCTTCTTGTCGGGTCGGTACTTCAAATCCAGGTAGCTGTATCCTCCATAGGCCATTTTGATTACGGGCTATTATTTGCGCTTTGGGAATAAAAGCTTCTTTTTTATTTTTATACTTGTATAACATAATATATCATAAAATAATACTATATGTTATATAACATGGCCCGCATAATAACAAGGACGCGAAAGGCAGGAGGCTCGCTAATACTAACAATACCCAAAGACATAAGAAGCTCTCTGGGCATAAAAGAAGACCAGCTGGTGGAAATCGACTTGACCAACCCGAGGGTCGATTTCTTCGCTGCCATTCCCAAGCTGACCCCATACGACAATGCCAACTAGGTATGTGCTCGACGCGCATGCCTGGGTGGAGTACCTTAGAGGTAGCCCGCCCGGGAAGCGCGTTAAGGAATACATAGAGAAGGGGGATATCCACACATGCAGCATAAGCCTTGCCCATGTCTTGGCCCACGCGGCTAAGCAGTCCCAGGACCAAAATACGGCTGCCAGGGCAATCCAGACAATGTCCCGGATAGTCCCTGTGGACAGCGAGCTTGCGCTCAAAGCTGCGAAGCGCTATGCGAGGATGGCTGAGAAAGACTGGGAACGTGCATATGTCCTGGAAACCGCTAAAAAGCTGGGTGCGGAGATAGTCTCGGGCGACAAGGAATTCAGTTCCGGAAGGGTAATTTCAATATAAAAGGCTAAAATGCAGATACCGAAGAAGGGATGGAGGGCAACGGTAATAGTGCCCGCCAGGAATGAGGAAGCATCCCTCTCAGAATCTCTTCCGAATATACGGCAATGGAGGGATGCCCATTCCAATCGCGACAACATCAGGCTCCTTTTGGTAAACGACGGAAGCAGCGATTCGACTAAACGCGAAGCTGAGCGAATGGGCTTTGAGGTTATTCCGTCCCACTCTGAAGGGCATTCTGTGGGAAAGACCCTGGCAGTAAAGCGCGGAGTCGAGCATGCTGCGAATGAGCACAAGCCACATGCAGTAGTATTCCTTGACGCAGACCTGATACGCCCGAGTGGATCGAGCATCGATAAGCTGCTGGAACCTGTCCTAAAGGGTGAGCACGACATGGTCGTAGGCGTGCAGGGTGAAGGCATTTACGACCTTTCCATGGAGCATAGTGGGCAGCGTGCCATCTCCATGAAAGCATTAAATCCTTGGCTTAAAGGTCACAAAGACTGGCGTTTCGAGGAATCATGGGCTCTTGAGCCCATGCTCAATGGAAACATTTCGAGGCAGTGGATACGTCAGCCGCATGGACGGGGGGAGACCGTAGACTTTTATACTAAAAAGGCTTTCCGCCAGAGCACTGAAGCAGAGCAAATTGCCCACCGCAGAAAAGTTTATGACGCATTAAGGGCTAAAAAAAACAGAAAACACCGCAAATAGGTTTTTGTAGTGTAAATTTCAAAATAAGCCGCTTAGTTCTCGCAAATTCTTGCCGAGATCATATCGCCGAGGTCAACCTCGCGATTTCTGAGCTTTAATGCTCGGAACCCTCGGCAGGAGACTCTGAGCACATAATCCTGCCGAGGTGGGCGCAAACCTTTTCGGTTTGCTCACCTCAGCGTTCATTTGCATAATATTCACCTCACGCCGAGGTGGCGGAATCTGGCTAACGCGCAAGACTGGAAATCTTGTTCCCGAAAGGGAGTTTGGGTTCAAATCCCAACCTCGGCGCTTAACTTCGAGGTAGCGGCGCCGAGGTTTACGGCAAGGTCATACGCCTAAAGGATGTGTCCACCTTGCCGTCCCAACCTCGGCGTCTCACTCTAAACCGCGGAGGGGGTTCCACCCCCTCGCGAGGTTCGCTTTGCGAACCTGCGCACAAGTTGGCTCTGCCAACTTCGTGCCCCAGTCACGAGGTTCACCAAAGGTGAACCTGTGCACAGAATCGCTTCGCGATTCTCGTGTTTAAGCTAATCCTGACCCACCCCCGATAAGCCAAGCTAAAGGAAGCCGAGTTTACAATGGAGCTACCTCTGCCAAAGACTGAGGACTTGCTAGGTAATCCTTAGACAAGACTGGGGACTGCAGACCTTTTTCTTACCCCTACATTTTGCCTATACGTGACTACACTCTTGGAAAATGTAGTCACGTATTCTTATAGAAGCGCTTGTATTCTTTGACTATGAGCTCCATCATAGGCCTCACGTCGCCGCCTTTTTGGTAAGCCTGCAAAGCAGCGTAATACACAGACCTTCTTGCAAGGCTAATGTTAACCGGCGGGAAGCCATGCTTTATCAGGATGTTGTTAAGCAGCAGCCTGCCGATTCTGCCATTGCCATCCTGAAAAGGGTGTATGGTTTCAAACTGATTGTGGACAATTGCAGCCAAGAGAAGCGGCGGATATTTATTCTTATTCTTTTGGTACCACTTTACCAGCTCGTTCAGCAGTGATCTTATCCTGCTGGACGGTGCGCCTACGTGCAACACCTCGCCAAGTTGGTTCCTTACGCACACTTCAACACCTTTGCGCCTCAGCTGGCCCGCATAAGTTTTTGAGTTCCTGAAACATATCTCATGGAGTTTCAGGATTAATTCGACGGTCAAATGTTCCTTTGTAATGCGCAACTCCCCGACGGCTTCCGAGACCCCGTATGTCTCAGATATCTCCCATTTCTCCTTGTCCTTCGGCCAGCTGTTCTCCTCAAGTATTCCCTTGACCTCACCAAAGCTGACTGTGGAGCCCTCAATAGCGTTTGTGTCGAATGTGAAGGCCTCAGTAAACAGCTTCCAATCGTCCTTTGAAAGGTGGTCGACTTTAAGTGTTATCTTATCCTGCAGCTTCTTTATGATTCTTAGCTCCCTTGCACTTAGTTCTCTGTTAAGCGGATTACTGATTATCTTGTACCGCTCGATTTCGGCAAGTATTATCTTTTCCGCCTTTGGCCTGAGCTCCTTTATCTGTGCCTCAGTGAGATTTGTTCCAAGGAATCGTCGGATCTTGTGTATCTTGCCGCCTTCCCTGAAGGAGTGGCCTAGGTAATACGCCTTTGATTTTCCGAGTTTCCTAACCTCAAGGTACATGCCTAAATTACGTGACTACAAATAAAAAGCTTATTTTAAGAATTGTCCACAGATGTAGCGCAACCTCGCTTTTTATCTCACCGTTAGTAATATCTTCAGAAACCGGATCGAAGACCGGAGACAGAAGACCTCCCAGCTTCCTCCAGACAAGACCGAAGACTCAAGACAGGAGACCTCAAATCCCAACCTCGGCGTCTCACTCTGAACCGCGAGGGGGACACCCCCCAGTTCTAAGTTACTCCTGACCACCCCCCGATTAGCCAAGCATAAGGGAGCCGAGTTCACAACAGAGCCTCCCCTGCCAAAGACTGCAGACCTGGGACTGAAGACCAGGTTTATAAGCAAAAACCAGCTAATCTATCGCAATGGAAGAAGCAGCGACGTTAATGAAGATCTCTGAAGACCTGGATTTCCTTAAGCGCGAAGTAATGGAAATAAGAACCCACATGGTAGATGTGGATTGCCTTTTGACTACCGAAGAAGCGAAAGAACTGGATGCCAGCATAGCCAATTACAAGAACCGCAAGACAACTAGCCTTGCGCAGCTGAAGAAAGACCTCGGACTATGACTTTCGATGTTGAGTTCGACAACCAGCCAGATAAATTTCTAAAAAAGGCAGATAAGCCGCTTAACGTTAGGCTGCTTAATGAAATCGAGAGGCTTCGGGAAGATCCTTTTCCACAGGGGGTGAAAAGGGTACATGGCCGCGAGGAAAAGACATTCAGGACGCGAGTCGGAGACTATAGAATACTATACGTAGTCTTCTTTGAGGACAACTGCATACTCATTTCAAAGATTGATAAGAGACCGAGAGCCTATTGAATTTTTCTTTAATACCTCGCTAGCTTACCTGGAAACAGGACTGAAGACAGGAGACAGTAGACCTCCCAGCTTCCTTCCGACAAGACTCAAGACTGGCGACAGAAGACCTCAAATCCCAACTTCGGCGTTCCACTAAATCGCGGAGGGGGACACCCCCTCCCCAGTTTTAAGCTAATCCTGACCCTCCCCCGATCAGTTAAGCTTAAGGAAGCCGAGGTGACAAGACTGAAGACCCAAGACTGAAGACCGCAAGATTTTTATAGCATCAATTGATAATATTACACTGAAATGCAAATGCAATACACAAAGGCCCCTCAAGCCTTTGAAAGCAAGACCGCACGGTCCCCCACTCTTCAGACTGTCTTAATGGTCGAAGGATTTATAGACGAAGAGAGTGGCGAATACAAAAAGACCGAGTTATTCAAGAACCTGCCAAAAAAGGTGATGTGGCCCACCTTCCAGGTCATAATGGCTTACCTTGAGAGCATAAACAAGATAGCCTACGACAGCGACGGATATGTCGTCTACATCTGGAGCCCGGAGCTTGGACAGAAATACAAAAGCAGGACTGACTTAGCATGGAAGGCGAAATAAGGTTTGTGGACGCCAAGCTCAAGGCTGCGTTCAAGGAATTAGAGACGTCTGACAAGGAACTCTACAAGCAGGTAGAGCATGCTTTGACAGATATAAGCAAGGATGTCTTCTGCAGCAGGAACGTGAAGAAGAAACTCATCCCGAAGACACTCATCCAAAAGTACGGGATTAACAACCTTTGGATATACAATCTTCCGCGAGGCTGGAGGCTTATCTACTCAGTCATCAACCCAAGCAAAGTCGAAGTCCTTGCATTAATCCTTGACTGGATGGATCACAAGGATTACGAACGGCTGTTCAAGTTCTAGGTTTTTCTTTAGACAAGTTCTAGCTTACTCAGAAACAGGACTGGAAACAGGACTGAAGACCTCTTACTCGCCTTAAAACAAGATAAAAAAGCCTTGTAACTCAATCCTAGAATCAGCCCGACCCAAAGCTAAGG
>CAYMNU010000070.1:0-3999 GCA_964391885.1 uncultured archaeon
ACATCGTCATTGCGCTGGCTTGGATAAGCCTTGACATAGGTAACTAGGCTTTCTTCTACATCTTCTTTGTCTTCATGTCCTATTCTTCCTTCCTTTTCCTTATCCTCTTTACCTTCTCTTAATTCCCTAAGTGATCGTGTTATCTCCTCTACATCGCTCGAATCGCCTACTGTATCCCCAATTGCTCCATAATCCTCATCTATACTTTCCCTAAGCTCCCCCAACAATGAATCTATCTTTTCGCGCCTTTTTACATCCTCACTTGCTTTCTTGAGCCTGCTTTCAAGCTGTGTCAGAAGCACTTCCTTATCCTCATTCCCCTCCTCTTTTTTGTCTTGAACTTCTTTTGATGGTCCCGGCTCTTCTGGCATTACTTCCTTTTCCTTACCCTCCTCGAGCACATGCTTCAACTCATTAAGGGTATCATTGGAACTTTCCTTACCGCTGCTTGCACCCTTCATTGGCTCCGGGGATGTTCTGACGAATCCATGACCTGCTTTTTCAGAAGTTTCGCTACCCCCCTTCTCTGCCGGTTTAACCTGTGGCCCCTCTTCAGCCGCCTTTTTAATCTCCTTTGCAATATCAGATTGCATAAGTGGGGCTAGTTTTTCTTTAGTGAGGCCATCCTTCGGTATCACAGAACCTGATTTGATTACCGGCTTTGATTGCTCTTTTTCATTCTCTCCAGATAATTTAGACTCTCTAAGATTAAGTTCCTTGAATGCCGGAGAGTCCTTTATCTTTATAGCCTCTCCCACCCCTGATCTTTCTTTGGAAACGGAGTGCCTGATTTTCTCTATGAGGGCTGAAATATCCTCCTTATCCTCCGCGATTTCCTGTAGGCTACCTGTTATCCTCTCAAAATCCCTCGCCCTCTTTTGCTTCTTGCCTTTGACAATCTCCTGCCGTATGCCATATTGGATTACCTTAGTAGGTATGCCGACTACCAGTGTCTTCTTTCTTCTCACTACGGCAAAATCAACTATTGACGAATTCATTACGAGAATGCCTATGAATAACAAGACAGTGGCGATTGCGTTGCCTTCATAATCAAATATGAGTGGGGTGCTGCTAAGGGGGGAGTAAAGGGGTATAATAAACTCAAAAAGCGATATGATTGCAGCCGGCACATAAGCGGCCAGCCCAAATGCCGTATAGAGCGCCACTTTTTTCCCCTGCACAAAAGTCCTAATGTCAGGATAGACAAACCTAAGGAAGAACCTGCCTAAAATCGGGCTCAGTGCCAGCAGCATCACATAAACGGCGTACGCCAATACCATGTCATTTATATTCCATATGAGTAAATAAAAGCGTGGAATTGGACGTTAGGGCGAAGGCAAACCCCACTGAGGATGAGAATAAATTATTAAAGGCTCTCGAAAACACATTTCCCAGCCTGGATTTCAGGAAAAAAGGAGGTTTTCTAGCCGCCAAGAGTTGCGATAAAAGCGACCTTTCAGTACTAAAGGCACATATCAAAAACCAGCAGATACGTGAAACTGCAAGGTCATTTATGCTGCACAATATTGACGGCGACAAATTACGCTTCAATCTTAACAAACAGGCAGCGTTCATGGGCTCGGTAAATTTTGTGGACTTCGAGATTGCACTTGGCGCGATTATAGTTACGATTCAGGATGAGGATTTGGAAGGATTAGTTGAGTGGCTTTGCGAGTGATTACGATATTTCAAAGGAATTTATAGTCACCATAAAGTCATCCAAGGAAGCTTCATATGCACTTTCTCTAGCTAAATATGTAATAACAAATAATGAGTCGTTATCCTTTGGGACATAATATGTGCGAAATTTACCTCTTAAAGAATATTCATTTGAGTATGTTTTGACTGAATATACATAAGCTTCTTTTCCAGCAATCAATAAATCCTCAGCATCTATAAGCTCGACAGAATCATAACCCCATGCACTTAAGCTACTGCGGCTGTCTTTGATGTATGTTGTCCAGTTTTGAAAATATTCTTCTAATGAAGTGTTTACCTGTAGTTTCCCATAACTGATAAAAAAACCTGCAGTATTTCCAGGATCGTCAAATTTTACTAGATAATCTGAAGTTGTTTCCTTCCAAAGTGGGGCATAATCAAATGCAAACCCGTATTCACTATTTTCATAATGTCCAATGGTTACTCTATTAGAATAATTCTGAACCAAAAACAAAGTAATTATTACTACAATAATGCCAATCATTACTTTGCTTCCGGAAGTCCAACCCTTCTTAGCCGTAAACTCTTTAGTTTCTGAAATCCCCGTTAGATCTTCCTCCATTTCTGAGCTTACATGTTCTTCTTTCTCTATCACTAAGGATGTAATCTCATTACAGTCGTTACAAATATATTGTTGGGTTTCTCTACCTAGTTTAAAGACTTTATCTTCAAGAGGTTCTATATTCTTGCTTCCACACTTTGGACAGAGTAATTTTCTCATGTTATTTTAACTCTTTCACAAGGTCCTCTATCTTAACCCTTTTCTGCTCCATAGTATCCCTATCCCTTACAGTGACTGTCCCATCCTTCATTGTGTCGTAATCCACCGTGATACAAAAGGGAATGCCTATTTCGTCGGCCCTCGCATAGCGCTTCCCTATGCTCCCTGCCTCGTCCAGCTGGACAAAATACCCTGCGTCTCTCACGAGATTAAAGACTTCTCGAGCCTTTTCAGACAGCCCATCCTTCTTGACCAGCGAGAAGATTGCAGCCCTGTATGGCGCGATATCCTTTGGGAACTTGAAATAATTTCTCTCTTTCTCGCCGGTCTCCTCCCTATAACAGCTTTCGAGTGTACAGTAAAATGGCCTGTCGACACCATAGGCAACTTCCACGACATGGGGTATGAATTTCCTGCCGTCTTTGTTAACCTCCATGCTTTGCTTTGACAAATCCTGGTGCGCCTTTAAATCATAATCAGTCCTGTCTGAAATCCCCACCATCTCCACTCGCCCGAAATCTTCGCTCAGATACTCGATATCCCATGTGTCGCTGGAGTAGAAGGCCTTCTCATCGCTCTTGTGCTGCCTCATCTGCAGCTTCTCTGGCGGCATGCCCAGCTCTGTAAAGAACTTCCAGCTTCTGGCCAAATGGTAAGCTATCATCGGTATTTTTATTATGCCCTTGTCGACGCATTCTCCGATTGTCATCATCTCTGGGTCCCTTTCCTCTCTTTGGAGGGTTTCATGCCAGACCCTGACTTTCATATCTCTGAACTCGCTCAGCCTGCCATTGTCTTTATTCTCGGGATCCATGAAATATTGTATCTCTGCTTGCGTGAACTCTCTAAGGCGGAGCATGCCCTGCCTTGGCGCAATCTCATTCCTGTAGGAATGTCCTATCTGGAGCACGCCCTTCGGGAGTTTTTCCCGTCCTGCATTGTAAAGCCTTTTGAACAAAAGATATGTTGTCTGTGCGGTCTCAGGCCTAAGATATGCTTGTATCTTAGACCTGCCTGGCCCAATATAGGTACCAAACATTAAATTGTAATCATAGGGCTCACCTAGAGTACCTTTGCACTTCGGACAGCAGATATTGTTCTCATGTATCTTTTCCTTGAGCTCCGGAATCTTCATGCCGTCAGTCTGGATTTTAAGATTTTCTTCTACAATATGGTCTGCCCTATAGGGCTCCCCACACTTCATGCATTCTACCAGGACATCGGAAAAGGATTCAACATGGCCTGATGCCACCCATGGGTCTTCAGGAGTGACGGTGGGGCAGGAGACCTCAAAACAATCATCGTCCACTACATAAGTCCTTCGCAAGAGCTCCTCTATGTTTCTCTTGAGGAGCGCCCCCATCGGGCCGTAATCGTAGAATCCCTTGGCGCCGCCGTAAATCTCAAACGAGGGCCATACAAAACCCCTTCTGAGAGAGACATCCATAACCTTTTCCTTCACCATTACATTTTGTGCGGTCGGGTACCCCGACTTTTTAAGTCGGGGAGGAGACCGCTTTACCTCATTTATTTTGTTAGCGTGATAGACTCTACGTGGC